>LVAZ01000475.1 GCA_001603055.1 Victivallales bacterium Lenti_02 | reverse complement strand
CGGTCAAATCGGTCTCCCCCGCCTTGAAGTAGGGGACGGGGACGGCGTGGGCAATCGCCACCGGGAAGGGCTCACCCGCCGCTCCATCGGGCACGATCACGTAGAGCAGACCGCCAAAGGGGCTGGCGACCTTGACTTCGGAAGCCTTCACCGGGAATTCGCGGACCACGTCGGGAGCGCGGCTCCATTCGTCCTTGCCCCAGAGGCGGCAATGGGTCGAGCCGAGCCGAATCCGGTAGCCTTGCTTGGCGACCGCTTCCGGGAAGCGGAGGGTGACCACTTCGCCGGGTGCGGCATAGAGTCCGGTACTGGCCCAGCCGGGAATGGCGGGGCGCACCGTCACCTCGCGCTCGACCCGTTCCGCCCCGGCGGGAACGAGACCGGGGAAGGTGGCGGCGGCGGGATGGGCGGCCACGTTTTCCGGCGCCTGTTTGGCCAGTTCCCGCAACTGCATGGTGAGGACCAGGCGGGGCAGGAGATCGCGTTCCCGAATGGGATTCTGCGGGGTGGGGACCGTGTTCACCGCGCTGTCCGCCGCCAGGGCGTGCAGCCGGGGCAGGAGGATGGTGTCCGTGCCGGGCAGGGCCTGGGCGGTGGCGGCGAGCAGGGTCGAAATCTGCGCCCGGTCCGCATCGGCGACCGGGGCGGTGCCCGCGTGCTGGGCCAGGGCGGCATCAAGGGCCAAGGCGGCGTTGGTGTGGGCGGGCAGGGGTTCGACCGTGTCGTAGGCCTTGCCGTCGGCGGTGGTCCGTTCGAGCGTGCCGTCGAGCCAGACAATTCCCATCGGGCCGAAGAGCTGGTTGCCGGCGTGGTCTTCGGCCAGTGTCTTGCCGGGATTCAGTTGCAGCCAGCCCCAGCCCAGATCGCCCACCAGCAGCCCCCTGCCCTTTTCGACCGCCGCGCGGAGGGGGGCCACCTGGTCGGGATCGAGGCGGGTGGAGCGGGTGACGATCACGTCCACCGTCTCGATCTCGCCCAGGCCGATGTCGCGGGCGTCCATGCCCCGCTCCCGCAGGGCGGCGGCGAACGCCTCGTTGCCGATCACCCCGACGACGGGCTGGTCCTTGGCGGCGGCCCAGACCAGGCAGTTGGCCAGAAACACCGCGTTGTCGCCGTCCCTCAGCGCCCCCGCGTCGAAGAATTCACCCTTGCCGAAGGCCATGGCACGGCCCTGCCCGAAACGGGTCGCCGCCACCAGGGGCAAACGGGCGTTGCCCTGTTTGCCCACCGCCACCGCGAAGGCGTCCGGCCCAAAGGCCGACACCGGTCCCGGCAGGCCGGGGGCATTGATCCGGGAAACCCCAGAGCGCAACTGCGCCGCCTCGTCGCCAAACAAGCACCCGAGGGACAGGCAGACCGACAACAGCGATGCGTACAGGCTGGTTTTGCTCATGGGGTCATCCGGGTTATGGTAAAAGACACTTCAACTGTAGCATTGCCGGATGATGGCCGCAACCGGGGAAGGGTTTACTGTTCGTAGCCGAGTTCGGCCATTTTGGCGGCGACCTGTTCGGCGGGGATTTGGCGGGGGGTGCGGTTTTCGTCGATGGCGGCGCGGGCGGCGATGGCGGCGGCCTCGCCCATGGCGAAACAGTCGGCGATGATGCGGTAGCTGGCGAGGGTCTGGTGGTCGCCGCCGATGCAGCGGCCCACGACGAGCAGATTCTCGACTCCCCTGGGCAGGAGCGCGCCGTAGGGAATGTGGTAGGGTTTGATCTTCTCGACGTAGATGTCGGGCTCGCCCTCGTGACACTTGTGAATGTCGATGGCCTGGGTGACCAGGAAAAGTCCGCCGGGACGACGACGGCCCGCGACGGCGTCGGGATAACTCACCGCTTCGTCGCAGAGCATCCGGCGGCTTTCGCGCACCCCGGGCAATCCGGCGATGGGGCCGAACTCGAGGTCGGCGAATTCCTCGGTGTGGAATTTCAGGGTGTCGTGGAACTCGCGGCACTGGCGGCGCAGGGCGACCATGGCGTCGGACAGGCTGGCGGCATCAAGCGGATCGTGGCCGCAGACATGGGGGGTGCCGTTCCAGATGCACTGGCGGGTGCCGGCCAGGGTCTGGATGCGCGCCCGGTCGTAGGGAATGCGGTAGTGGTTTCCGGCCGACGCGGCGGCGCGGTCGAGCAGCGCGAGAAAATCGGGATTGCTGATTGCCGGGCCGGTGTAGTTGGTCAGAAGATGGGAGAGACTGATGGCTTGGCAAGCCCCGTCGCTCTCGCGCCCGACGACGAAGGAGGCCCCGGCCAGGGCGGCCACGTCCCCGTCGCCGGTGGCGTCGATCACCACCTTGGCGCGGACGGCATGGCGGCCCGACTTGCTCTCGACGATCACCCCGCAGACCCGCCCGTCCCCGTCCCGCATGGGTGCCGCGACCCGGGCCAGGTAGAGATGGCGCACGCCGCTGGCGTCCACCAGCTCGTCCAGATAGAGGGCGGTGCGGAAGAGATTGTGGTAGGGCCACTGGCAGATGCCACTGTCGCGCAGATGGGTGATGAATTCGCGGGCGAAGCCGCCCTTGTTGGCGAAATCGCTCAGCCAGTGGGTCACATGGGTGAGCATGCCGCCGGGGATGGCGGTCTGCTCGACCATGACCACGGAAAGTCCCAGGCGGGCCGCGCAGACGGCGGCGGCGGTGCCGGCGGTGCCGCCCCCCGCCACCACCACGTCCACAGCATGGGTTACGGGAATCTCGCGGGCGGGTTCGCGGTAGGTGTTCATCGCGGGTTTCCCGGCTCAATTGGCGAAGAGGCGTTTGCGCTGGTAGTTGCAGGTCAGGGCGGCGACCGGATTGTGGCAGGTCACCTTGTCCTTCACGGCGAAAGGGAGAACCGGGGCCTCGACGAAGCGCAGGAAGAGCAGGTCGTGCCCGGCGCAGAGCCCGAAGAGGATGTTCAGATCGGTCTTGGCCTCGTTCAGCAGCAGGGCCTGGCCGACGGAATTGCAGGGACCGTCCACGGCGCAGGCCACGCCGCACACCGTGAAGCCGTGGCTGGCCAGGGCATCGGCGAACACCCGCGCCTCTTCCTTGAGCCCGACGCAGAAGGCGATGCCGATTTTCTTGCAGCCCATCCGCTTGGCGTAGGCGATGATCTCCTGGCCCCGGTTCCACTGCCCGCCGGCCTCCTTGTTGACCATGGCGGTCGCCTCGCGGCTCTGGCGGACGAAGGCGTCCTCCTGGCGAATCTGCGCCGCGCGTTGCAGCACGGCGGGGTCGGCGCTGTCGGCGGAAACCAGCCATTCCACTCCGTTGCCATCGCTCATCGGTCGTATCCTTGCTCTTGGGTTGGCGGGGCACCATGCCCCGGCGGTTAGGGAATATACCAAGTTGTGGGGAGATGCAATCGCGAAGCCGTCGCCAAGCGCTCTTCCCGTCGCGCCGAAGCCGGATTGAAGCTGGCCAAGCGGACGGGAAAGGCTATGTTCGTCGGCTGGGAAACAAGGATACCCGCACATGGATATGTTCACCATCGTCCGTCCCGAGCATTTGAACCATTTCGGCAAGCTGTTTGGCGGCCATATGCTGAACTGGGTGGACCAGTACGCCTGGCTGGTGGCAGCGCGCCAGTTCCCCGGCAGCCGACTGGTGACGCGGGCGATGGACCGGATCGTCTTTACCCGCCAGGTGCTGATGGGCTCGATGCTCCGCTTCGAGGTCAAGCGGGACAAAATCGGCCACACCAGCGTGACCTACCGGGTGGACGTGTACGCGCAGGAGTCCGGGGCGCTCGAGGAATACCCCGTGTTCGAGACCTCGATCACCTTCGTCTGCATCAACGAGGCCGGGGAGAAACAGCCGATCCCCCCTCCGGTCGCCTGTCTCGCCTGTACCTGCGGCAGGTTTCCATCATGAACGCTTCCTGCGTGATTCCCCGCCCCGTCCAACTGGTGATCGACGACGTGGGTTGGCGCGAGGGCTGGGACCTCGCCGCCGGGGGCGGTCCCTACCGGGCCGGGGTGGACCGCCTGCTCGGTCCCGAGGACTACGCGGCGGTGGCCGAGCTGGGCCGTCGGCTGGGCATCCGGCCCCAGTGCGCCATGGTCCTCTGCGAGTGGGACCGGGAGAACGCCTGCGCCGACTATCCGACCAGCACCCACGCCGGGGCCAAATGGGACAACCGGCCCCGGCTCGGTCCCTGGCTCGAGGAAAGCGCGGCCCTGATCCGCGCCCGTGCCGCCCATTTCGAGTTCGCGCTCCACGGCGTGGGGCACGAGCATTGGGAAAACGGCGCGCGGACCCGGGCCGAATGGTTCGGGGGCGGCCTGCACGAACGCTGGCCCGCCGCCGTCCTGGCCGGCCATCTCGAATGCTTCCGCCGCATCATGCGCCAGAACGGCTTCACCGCCGGCGAGGAAACCCGCCTCCCCGCCAGCTTCGTGCCCTGCGCCTTCCGCTATCTCTGGGACGACAGCGATCCCGAGTCCACCGGCGCGATCCTGGCGGCAGCCGGCCTGCGCCAAGCCTCGACCCCCTTCTCCTCCTGCACCTTCGTCCGGGCGGACCGGCTGGCGGAAGACGGGGGCTTCGACCATGATCTCTTCGTTCTCGACCGGGGCAACTGCAAGGTGCCCTACAACGTCTACGACACCGTTCCCGCCGCCCCCGTCCCGAATTCCATCTGCGGCATCCACTGGCCCAACCTGCTCCGCCCCGACCCCGCCGAAAACGACCTGGCCATCGGCCATTGGGAAACCTATCTGGCGAATCTGGGGAACCAGGCCGACACCATGCTAGCCCGCAGCATGGCCGAAACCGTCTCGCAGTGGTTCCACTGGCGCTTCTCCACGCTGACCGCCGCCGACGGCGGCTGGCGACTGGACCTCGGCGGTCTTCCCGCCCAGGCCAAAGCCCTGGGTCTGGTCCAGCCCGCGATCATCAAGTATCCCGCCTCGGCGGGAACCGTGCAGAGCGCGGACTGCGCCATTCTCGGGGTCTGGCAGCGGGGAAACTGGGCCTTCGCCGCCGTGCAGCCGGACAACGGGCGCACCGGCAGTTTCCGGTTCGGGACGGAGCCCGCGACCGACTGCTGGGCCGAACCGGGCACCTGCGACCTGCTCGGTTCCCGCCGTCTCGGCACCGGCTGGATTCTCCGCCTGCGCGTCTACGGCGAACAGGACGTGACCTGGACCGGGACCGCGCCCGAGCAAGTCACTCTGGCCGGGGTCGAAACCCGGCTGGCCGCCGTGGTCCGCGACGGCGCATCCTGCCGCCTCCGCCTCGTCGGCGACCCCATCCGCGGCAGCGAAACCGAAGTCACTCTGGCCGGAGTCCATTCCGCATGACACCGCAACTGAGCATGTTCCGTCCCCGTCTCGACGATTTGCCCCCCGTCACTCTGCCCGAGGGCTGCGAACTGCGCACCTTCGCGCCGGGCGACGAGGCGGTTTGGGAACGCATCATCGGCATCAGCTTCGGCAAGAACCCCGGCGACATTGTCTTCGGGAAATCCATGCTCGAATCCGGCGAGTTCCAGCCCGGGCGGGTTTTCTTCATCCGCCACAACGGCGAGGACGCGGCGGTGGCGGCGGCCTATTCCCGCAAGCCGGAAACCATGCCCGGCTGCGGCTACCTCCACTATGTGGGCGTGCTCCCCGGCCATACCGGCCTCCGGCTGGGCTACTGGGTCAGCCTCGCCGCCCTCCACCGCATGCGCGGGGAAGGCCGGGAACGGGCGAATCTGCACACCGACGACTTCCGCCTGCCCGCCGTCAAGACCTACCTCAACCTCGGCTTCGTCCCCGTTCTGGTCGACGAGAACCAGCGCCAGCGCTGGCGCGACGTGTTCGCGGCCCTCTCCCTGCCCACTCTCGCGGAGCGCTGCGCGCCGATCCTCGACGGACCGGTCTGGCACGCCCCCGAAATTCCCCCCGTCGTGTCCCTTGTCTAGGAACCCTGTCCCATGATGCCCTACCCCCACTATCCCCGACGCCGGATTCACTCCCTCGATGGCCTGTGGCACTTCGCCTGGCTGGGCGAGAACGTGGATTTGGAAAACCTGAACCCGAAGGCCGTCGCCTGTCCCGAGCGGATGTCGGTTCCCGGCTGTTTCGACGCCACCCCCGCCTACGCGGGCAAACGCGGCACCGCCGTCTACCGGACGACTGTGCAGACCACGCCGGGAACCCCCGGCCTGCTCACTTTCGGGGCGCTGGGCATGTGGGCGCGCGTCTATGTGGACGGCGAGCTGCT
>LVAZ01000474.1 GCA_001603055.1 Victivallales bacterium Lenti_02 | reverse complement strand
CTGGTGGTCGAGGAACTCGAACCCGTCATCGAGGAGCGGGTGCGGGTGCTGGGGATTCCCTGCGTCGGCAAGGAGGTGGTGCCCATCATCGGCGAACTTTCCCCGAGCGTGCTGGCCGTCAGCCGCGCCAAGCTCGAAGGCCGGGAAATCCAGCGCGACACCGCGAAACTGAACGTCGAGCTGCCGGGACGACCCCCGGTGCTCTGCCCCGGCTGCCCCCACCGGGGCCTTTTCCATGCCCTCACCAAGCACGACGTGGTGGTGACCGGCGACATCGGCTGCTACAGCCTCGCCGTCTTCAAACCCCTCGACCGCACCGACGTCATCCTCTGCATGGGCGCGGGCGTCTCGATGGCCCACGGCTTCGACAAGGCCGGGCTCGACAAGAAGATCGTCGGCGTGGTCGGCGACTCCACCTTCTTCCATTCCGGCATCACCGGCCTGCTCGATATTTCCTACAACCGGGGATGCAGCACCATCGTCGTGGTGGACAACCGCACCACCGCCATGACCGGACACCAGGACCACCCCGGCACCGGGCGCACCCTCATGGGCGAAACCACCATCGAGGCCGACATCGCCGACATCGCCCGCGCCTGCGGCTTCCGCCGCGTCCGCGTCGTCAATCCCTACGATCTGGCCGCGACCCAGGCGGCGGTGGACGAGGAGCTGGGCACCGACGAGCCCTCCCTCATCGTCTCCCGCGCCCCCTGTCCCCTGCACCAGCGCAAACCGGTCGGCAAGCAGCGGCTGCTGGACGACGACAAATGCCGGTCCTGCCGGGTCTGCCTCAAGCTGGGCTGTCCTGGACTCGAATACCAGGGCGGCAAACCCCGAATCAATTCCTTGCTCTGCGCGGGCTGCAGCATGTGCGAACAGGTCTGCCGCTTCGGCGCCATCCAGGCGGAGGCGGACCATGAATAAGACCGAGACGACAAGCGTGGTGCTGGTGGGCGTGGGCGGCCAGGGCATCCTCCTGGCCAGCGAAATCACGGCGCGGGCCGCCATGATGGCCGGGCTGGACGTGAAGACCAACGAGGTCCACGGCATGGCCCAGCGCGGCGGCAGCGTCATCGCCCAGATCCGCTACGGCCGCAAGGTCCACAGCCCCCTGGTCGCCGAGGGGACCGCGCGGGTGCTCTGCTCCCTCGAACGCATCGAGGCCCTCCGCTACCGCCACTATCTGGCGCCGGACGGCCTGGCGGTGGTTTCGGACCAGGCCATCGTTCCGGTCACGGTTTCCATGGGCATGGCCACCTACCCCGACCAGGCCGAGGCCGAGCTGCGCCGGGTCTTCCCCCGCCTGGTCTACGTCCCCGCCGTCGAGCAGGCCGCCGCCCTCGGCGAAATCCGGGCCGCCAACGTGATCCTGGTCGGGCGTCTCTCCGCCGCCCTCGATCTCCCCCTCGAAGCCTGGCACGAAAGCCTCCGCGCCTGCGTCAAACCCCGGTTCCTCGACCTGAACCTGACCGCCTTCAAAATCGGTCGCGAACTATAGCGCCCAGTCCGCGCCGCATTTCGTTCGTAGTACGTCTTTTAGCCCGCTGAGCGCTCCAAGAGCAGGCTGAAGCCTGGACTACGAACAAACCCCAGTCCGCGCGGCATTTCGTTCGTAGTACGGGCTTTAGCCCGCTGAGCGCTCCAAGAGCAGGCTGAAGCCTGCGCCGCATTTCGTTCGTAGTACGGGCTTTAGCCCGCTGAGCGCTCCAAGAGCAGGCTGAAGCCTGGACTACGAACAAACCCCAGTCCGCGCCGCATTTCGTTCGTAGTACGGGCTTTAGCCCGCTGAGCGCTCCAAGAGCAGGCTGAAGCCTGGACTACGAACAAACCCCAGTCCACGCGGCATTTCGTTCGTAGTACGGGCGTTAGCCCGCTGAGCGTTCCAAGGGCAGGCTGAAGCCTGGACTACAAACGGCGCTCGGCCACGCCGCATTTCGTCGGAACAGGCCCAGCCCTTGACGTTGGCCGGAGTGGCGGCTACTCTGCTGGGTGTCTGGTTTCCCACCTGGAGATTGCCCATGTCCCCCATCTCATCGCTTCGCTTCTGGTTTGCGGCTTGTCTCGTCTCCCTGATGGCGGGGGCGGCGGAATGGACCACTCTGGCGGAGTGGGACTTTGCGGACGGCACCCTCGGGGGCTGGCGTCCGGCCCGCCATCTGGTCCGCGCCGAGGTCCGGGACGGGGTGCTCCACGGGGTGATCGAGGGGCATGATCCCCAGCTTATCAGCCCGCCGCTCGAGATTCCCGCCACCCCCTACCAGGAAGTCCATATCCGCCTGCGCAACGACCGCGCCAGCCGGGGCGAGCTGTTCTACACCAACACCTTCGAGGGCGAGTTCCAGGGTTTCCGGGGGGAATGGAACCGGGGCTACGCCTATTCGGGGGACGGCGACTGGCAGATCATCCGCATCCGCCCCTTCTGGCAGGGGCTCGGCACGATCCGGCAAATCCGCTTCGACCCTCCCGGCGGCGAAACCTGCCAGATCGACTGGATTCGGGTGGTGAGCCGGGTCGCCGGAGAGCCCAGCGCCGCCACCGGCTGGGAGGCGGTGGACGGCGCGCTGCCGGGCTGGACACTCGAGGAAAACGGCTTCCTCGAAGCTCCACCCCTCGCCATTCCCCTCGCCACCTTCCCCTGGCTCCATCTCGATATCGAATCGCCCGGCGAAGGCCACGCCACCGTGGTCTGGAACACGGAAAAGGGGAAATCCGGCAAGACCGAGTTCTTCCTCCCCCGCTATCCCGGACGCCATGTCACCGCCTTCGATCTGGCGGCTTCGGCGGCGGAGCAGGAGAAACTGGTCAACCTGAGCATCCGCATCACCTGCCAGTACGAGGCCCAGGCGGTCATCCGCGCGGTCCGGCTGAGCGATGGCCCGCCGCAGACCCCCGATGTCTGCGTGCTCTATTTCGGGCAGGAAAACGCCGTGAACCGGGTCGGCAAACCCGCCCGTTTCCTGCTGCGTCTGAAGAATCTGGGCGAGACCCCCGCCCGCGTCCGCCTGCGGCAAGCCGAAGCCGCCGGGGCCGACGATCTCCGCGCCGGAATCGATCTTGAAGCGGACCTGCCCTGGACCGGCTATCTCACCGTCACCCCGACGGCGGCGGGAACTCTCCAGATTCCCCTGACCCTGGAAATCGACGGCGTACTCCGGCAACTGACCAGCGAGCCGATGGTGGTGCAGGCACCCGCGCCGCCCCTCCCGGCCGGCGAAATCCCCCCCGTCCAGCCCGCCCAGACCCGCTACCGGGTCGGCACCTACTACTATCCCGGTTTCGGGGTTCCCCGCCAGTGGCGGGAACTCGAGCGCGACGCGCCCTGGGCCAAGCCGGTCCTGGGCTACTACGACGAGGGGAATCCCGAGTGCGTCGACTGGCAGATCAAGTGGGCGGTCGAGCACGGCATCAACTTTTTCCTGGTGGACTGGTACTGGGTGGCCGGGGAGACCCGCCACATGCACTATCTCGAAGCCCTGCGCCAGGCGCGCTACCGCGAACATCTCGAATGGGCCGTGATGTGGGCCAACCACAACCCCCCGAAGACCCATTCCGAGGAGGACTGGCGCAACGTCGTCCAGTTCTGGATCGACAACTATTTCAAGGACCCCCAGTATCTGCGCATCGACGGCCTGCCGGCGGTGTTCATGTGGGCGCCGCATAACATCCGCGCCGATCTGGGCGGCAGCGAGGCGGCGGCGAAGCTCGCCGACATGGCCCAGGAAATGGTCCGCGCCGCCGGCCTGCCCGGCATGAAACTGGTTTCCATGCGCCATACCGCCAACGAAGACCTGCGCGGCGAGGGCTATTCGGCAGTGACCAGCTATCACTGGTGGAGCGACACGCGGAACCATACCGAGAATCCCCGCTACTTCCCCTACCGTCTGGTGGTCGAGCGCAGCCGTCCCGGCTGGGACACCACCGAGAAACGCCTGCGGGAGGCGGGCCTGGGCTTCATCCCTGTGGTGGATACCGGCTGGGACGCCCGGCCCCGCCACGGGGTCAACACCCTGGTGATCTACGACCGCTCGCCGGAACTGTTCCGCCAGTCCCTCGCCGAAGCCAAGGAATGGCTCGACGAGCGGGGCCAGAACCTGCTCATCCTCGGCCCGACCAACGAATGGACCGAGGGCAGTTACATCGAGCCTTGCGCCGAGTACGGCTTCGCCATGTATCAGGCCGTCCATTCCGTGTTCTGCGACGGTCCGGCGCCCGCCATCGTGGCCCCCACCGACGTCGGCCTCGGCCCCTATGATTTCGACCTTGCCACACCGGGCGCGACGCGCACCGACTGGACCTTCGCCGAGGCCGGGGACAGCCTGGGCTGGCGCGCCATGATGGGCTTGACCAAGTTCCAGGTCGAGGACGGCGCGATGACCGCCGTCAGCACCACCCACGACCCGGCCTTCCTCAGCAACCGGCTCGAACTCCGCACCGCCGACTTCGCCGCCATCGAGGTGACCATGAGCCTCGATCCCGCCCCGAAAAAGGACGACCAGATCATCGTTTTCTGGGGCACCGAGGCCGCCACCATCCATTCCCGCTCCCATGTCGCCCTCAATCTCCACCAGGATACCGCCGAGCACACCTACCGCCTGCCTCTGGCCGGGCATCGGTTCTGGCGCGGGCTGCTGCGCGACCTCCGCCTCGATCCCTGCAAGACGGCGGGCCACACCGTGCGCGTCTCCCGCATCCGCCTCGTTCCGGCGGCGGAGTAGTTTCCCCGGCCCGTTTGACGGGATATGCTATCGGCAGCAACAGGAGACCACATGGCGCATCCCGGCTCGCAAATGATCGCGGTGACCAGCACCCGGCACGACCAGATGGTGAACATCACCGATCAGGTCGCGGCCCTGGTGCCGCCCGGCCTCGACGGCATGTGCTTTCTCTTCTGCCAGCACACCACGGCGGGCCTCACTGTCAACGAAAACGCCGATCCGGATGTGGTCCACGACCTGCTGCTCGAATTCGAGCGGCTGGCCCCCTGGCGCAACCCGGCCTTCCGCCATGGCGAGGGCAACAGCGCCGCCCATGTGAAATCCAGCCTCGTCGGCGTCCAGCTCGCCATCCCCGTGCGCAACGGGCGGCTCGAACTGGGCGTCTGGCAGGGTATCTTTTTCTGCGAATTCGACGGTCCCCGCCAGCGCCGGGTGCTGGCGCGTTTCCTGGCGGACAACAGATGATTCGACTTCCGTCAAATGGTTGCTTTGGCTGGGAATCTCCCGATAAACCAAGCGCGTGGAGCGGCCGCGTCCTCGCGGCCACGGCGCGCAGCGCCGGAAGCGCCTCGGCCAACGATTCGGGTAGGCATGGCCCAGGACGGGTGGTCGCGGGGACGCGACCGCTCCACGTCGGGGATGGGCATGGTTTTCAGAGCGGTCGGGGAAATCCCCCCCGAACCAAGCGCCGGGTGCTGGCGCATTTCCTGGCGGACTCAAACTGAGGTGCGCCCGTGGTGGTAGGACTTGGCATTGATGTGCTCGCAATCGCGCGGATGGAGGACGTGGTCCAGCGCCACGGCAGTCTGTTCCTGGAACGCATCCTGACGCCCGCCGAACTGGCTCGCGCCCCCCGGAACCACTGGGCGAAAATGACCTACTACGCCGGACGCTGGGCGGCTAAGGAGGCCGTCTCCAAGGCCCTGGGCACCGGCATCGGCGCCTACTGCGGCTGGCTCGACATCGAGATTCTCCCCGACGACCTGGGCCGCCCCCGGCTGACCCTCACCGGCGCGGCCGCCGAGACCGCCCGGAAAATCGGCGCCGATTCCTGGCATCTCTCGATCAGCC
>LVAZ01000473.1 GCA_001603055.1 Victivallales bacterium Lenti_02 | reverse complement strand
CCCGCCAGTTCGGCCAGAGTCAGCCCGCCGCTGTCGGCCTGCCGGGTGCGGACATCAAGCCCGCCCCGGCGGAGCAGTTCGCCATAGGCGGAATCGGCGGTCGGGGCAAGGTGGAGAATGGGTTTGCCGCCGCTCACCCCGGCCAGCACGGTGGCGCGGTTGTTCTCGGGCACCGGGTCCGGCCCCGCGTCGATGGTCAGCTCGTAGCGCAGACTGCCGTCTTCGGGGGCGGTGTCCCGGAAGAACAGTCGGCGGACCCCGGGGGTCAGTTGGGTTTCGCCCCGCGCGTGGACCACGCCGTTGCGCCGGAGTTCGTAGGTGGCCGTCTTGTCGGCCGGGGAGCGGACCCAGGCGGAGATCAGGTAGGACTGGCGTGGCTCGACGATGGCGGGGATGGCCAGGCGTTCGATGGCCACGTCGTCCTGTCCGGGACGGTTCTGGATGCGGTAGTCGATGGCGATGCCCCGGCCGGCCAGGGCGGCGGCGGTGCCCTGGGGGTTGAGCCCCGTCCACAGACCGTCCGAAAAGACCAGGAACCGGGCATTGGCGTCCTCGCCCGCCAGGGAGCGGGCGGCTTCGAGCCCGGCGGTCAGGTTCGACTGGCCGAAATCCAGATCATGCTGGAAACCGGGGAACTCCCCGGTGCCGGGGGGGGCTTCGATGGCGGCCTGGCGGCCGAAGGCGACCACGGCGAAGCGGTCGCCGTGGCCCATGCCCCGGCGCAGCATCTCGATCCAGCGGACCTGTTCGGCCAGCCCAGCGGGGGGCAGCGAGAGGCTGCGGTCGGCGACCACCACCACCGTGCCGCCCCGCGCGGGCAGACGAATCTGCGGCTGGGACAGGGCCAGCAGCAGGCTGGCGGCGGTCAGCAGCCAGAACCAGCGCAGCAACCGGCCGGCCGGCGGCCAGGCCAGAAACACCGCCAGCAGGGGAAGAAAGAGAATCAGCCAGACTGGTTCGCTTGGAATGGGCATCCGCTCCTCGTTCGAGCTAAGCCCCTAACGTCCCCTCTGGCGGGCTTCCTGTCAAGGCGCGCCGACCCGGCAGAAGCGGCCTTGCGGTTGGCGGCTTGGCGGAATAGGCTATGGAGACCATTGTCCCATCCACGGAGTCCCGCCATGCCGATCGTCGCCCCCGCCCATGCCGAGCCGCTGATCCGCAACGACGAAACCATGCGCTACCGCCCGTTCGGCCGGACCGGCTGGCAGGTGTCGGCCCTGTCCTTCGGCTGCATGCGGCTGGGCGAGGACCAGGAGCGGAACACCGCCCTGATTTCGCGGGCGGTGGATTTGGGCGTGAACTACTTCGAGAGCACGCGCTACTACCTCGGCGGCACCTGCCAGCACAAGACCGCGCCGGGGCTGGCGGGCAAGACTGCCGGGGTCATCGTCTCCGGCAAGGAACGGATCAACCCCGACCAGACCGCCTATCTGTTCCGCAAGGAGATCGAGCGCCAGCTCGACATTCTCGGCCTGACCCATTTCAAGTTCTTCCAGGTGGGCTGGTTCCGCTGGGAGAACATGCCCCATCTGCTGAAGCGGGGCGGGGTGCTCGAGGCCATCCGCCGGGCCAAGGACGAGGGGCTCATCCAGTGCGTCGGCTTCACCGGCCACGACACTCCGGAGAACTTCATCACGTGCATCGAGACGGGGCTGTTCGACTCGATCACCGTGCCCTACAACCTCATCAACCGCAGCTACGAGCCCACCATCCGGCGGGCGGGCCAACTGGGAGTTGGCGTGGTGGCCATGTGCCCGGTGGCCGGCGGGGTTCTGGCCTGCGAGTCCAGCCGTCTCCGGGACGCCCTGCAGATGGACCTTCCCACCACCGAGATGGCCCTCCGCTTTGTGCTTTCCAACCCCGACGTCAGCACCGCCTGCTCGGGCATGAACACCCTCGAACAGCTCGAGGAGAACGTGCGCACCGTGCGGAACTTCGACCCCGCCGCCCAGGGCGACTTCGCCGCCATGTGCGAGGGTCTCGACCGCCTGCGCGCCGAGCTGGGCGACAAGTTCTGCACCGCCTGCCGCTACTGCATGCCCTGTCCCGAGGGCGTGGACATTCCCCGCCACCTGGACCTCTACCGCCAGTGGAAAGCCTTCGGCCTCGAGGACGCCGCCCGCCGGGGCGTGGCCCGCATGCCCGAGGACAAGAGCCTCGCCCGCTGCACCACATGCGGTGCCTGCGTCGCCGCCTGTCCCAACGACCTCCCCGTCCCCGACATGCTCGCCGAACTCGCCCGCCTCGCCGAGGGGTGAGGCGTCGATCGGACCTCGGGTGCGCGAGCACAAGAGGGTGCCAGTTGAACGCAGGTGCTGGCCGTTGCCCGGCCCCTACGGGGGGTCTCTGCTGTGCCTCCGGCACAAGCTCCGGTACCCTTTCCCCGCCGACTGCTGGCATACGCCAGCTCGTTTCGGGGAAAGGGGCCGCACCGATAGCCAACCAACGGAGAGGCTGCGGGTTATTCCGCCGCCGCCATGGTCAGGTGCGCCACTTCGCGCAGGGAGGCGGCCTGCTCCTCGGTGAGGCTGTCGGGACGGTAGGTGATGTTCCGGGCATCCTTGCCGAAGAAGAACTCGTACCAGACCAGGGCGCCGAGATACTCGCCGGGGGTGGCGGCGTGAAATCCGTCCATGCCCAGGGTCTTTTTGGTGTTGTCGTTCTTGTCCGTCTTCCAGGAATAGCCGAAGTGCAGGCTTTTGCTCTGGTCGGGCAGGTTCGGATAGACGAGGGTCTTTGGGTCGAAGTCGGCGGGGGGCTGGTAGTCCCACAGGGGGTTCTTCTTGGCGTTCTCGAAGGCGGTGCCCACCGGGATGACCCGCGCGCCCAGTTCGCCCGCGATCTTGGCGTAATTGGCGTGGAGCTTCTCGTACATCGCCGCCGGCGGCAGGTTCCACTGCGTGGTGCGCGGGCAGTCGATGCGGTGCGCCCAGGTTTCGTGGACCACGATGGTCGCGTCGGGCGCATAGCGCTTGATGTAGTCGTACAGCTCCTTCGCGAAGGGATAGAAGGTTTCCTCGCGGTAGCTGCCCGTGCTCACCTGCTGGATGGTGATGTAGTCCCAGGGGCCGTCCAGGAGAATTTCCTTGAGGGAAGCCTTGGGGTTCCTGAGCTGGTGGTCCACCCGGTAGGCGTAGATTTTGGCCTTGGGCTCTTCCGGATTCTCCTCGTGCTGCTTGGCGAGGGTCACATGCCGTTCGAGGGAGCAGCCCCCGATGATGGCCACGCCCACCTCGGCCTGGATGGCGGGATCGGACGCGATGATCTGGGGGAGGTGGCGGGTCGCGTTGTTCGTGAAACTGTTGCCCACGCCGAGAATCCGGACCTTCCGGGCCGGCTCCTGCCCGGGACAGCGCAGCCCGAGCGCCAGAACCGCCAGACTCAGCAAGGCAACCGATGTTCTACCAATCTTCATGACCGTTCCTTTGTTTGAACGCTAGAATTCAGCATTGCCGGGAGTACGGGGGAAGGGGATGACGTCGCGGATGTTCTGCATGCCGGTGCAGAACTGGACCATGCGCTCGAAGCCCAGGCCGAATCCGGCATGGGGCACGGTGCCGAACCGGCGCAGGTCCCGGTACCACCAATAGTTTTCGAGCGGCATGCCGGTGGCCTCGATGCGGGCCACAAGCACCTCGTCACGCTCCTCGCGCTGGCTGCCGCCGATGATCTCGCCCACCTTGGGCAGCAGCACGTCCATGGCCGCGACCGTGCGCCCGTCGTCGTTCAGCCGCATGTAGAACGCCTTGATTTCCTTGGGATAGTCGCGGACGATGACCGGCCCCTTGCAGACCTGTTCGGTGAGATACCGCTCGTGCTCGCTCTGCAAGTCGATGCCCCAGGCGACGGGGAACTCGAAGGCGATGTCCGCCTTGAGCAAAAGCTCGATGGCCTCGTCGTAGGAAAAACGGGTGAAGGTGCTGCCGGCGAGGCCTTCGAGGGTGGCGATCAACCCCGGCTCGACGCGGGCATCGAAGAAGGCCAAATCCTCGCCGCAGTGTTCGAGCACCGCGCGGAACAGGTGGCGCAGAAAGTCCTCGGCGAGATCGGCATCGTCGCTCAGGTCGGCGAAGGCCATTTCCGGCTCGATCATCCAGAATTCGGCCAGATGGCGGCGGGTGTTCGAGTTTTCGGCGCGGAAGGTGGGGCCGAAGGTGTAGATGTCGCCCAGGGCGCAGGCGTAGGTCTCGCCCTCGAGCTGGCCGCTCACCGTGAGGTTGGCGGGCCGGGCGAAGAAGTCGGCCCCGTAGTCGATCCCGCCCTGCTCGGTCCGGGGCGGTTTGGCCAGATCGAGGGTGGTGACATGGAACATCTCGCCCGCGCCCTCGCAGTCGCTGGCCGTGATGATGGGGGTGTGGACGTAGAGGAAGCCGCGCTGCTGGAAGAACTCGTGGGTGGCCTGGGCCAGCCGGTTGCGCACGCGGGCGACGGCTCCGAAGGTGTTGGTGCGGGGCCGCAGATGGGCCAGCTCGCGCAGCCGCTCGAAGGAGATGCGCTGCTTGCCGAGGGGGTACTCGGTGGGATCGCAGAAGCCCAGCACCCGGATGTCCTCGGCCTTCAGTTCGACCGGCTGCTTCTCGCC
>LVAZ01000472.1 GCA_001603055.1 Victivallales bacterium Lenti_02 | reverse complement strand
GGTGCTGGCGCGCACCACGTTCGGATTGAACAGGTCGGTGCAGGGGTCGGCCAGGAGCAGGGCGTCCACCCCGGTGGCGTCGGCGCTGCGCAGCATGGTGCCCAGATTGCCCGGCTTCTCGATCCGTTCGGCGACCAGATAGAGCGGGGGGCGGGGCGGCGCGGGCAGCTCGTCCGGACTCCGGCGGCGCTGGGGGGCCACGGCCAGCAGGCCCTCGGGCCGGTCGCGGTAGGCGACTTTCTGGAACACCGGTGTCGTGGTCTCGAAAACCACCGTCCCCGCCGCCGCGCAGGCCGCGATCAGCTCCTCCTCGTTGCCCCCCTGGAACAGCTCCCGGCAGATGTACAGCTCGCTCAGGGGCCAGCCGCTATCGAGCGCCCGGCGCACCCCCCGGTAGCCTTCGACCAGAAACAGCCCCTCGCGGTCCCGGGGACGCCGGTCGCGGAGCTTGGCGAGAAATTTGACGCGGGGGTTCTGCAAACTGGCGAGCAACATGTTTCCTACCCGGGACAGGGCCGGCCATCGGCTCCGGCATTGCATTTGACGGGGAACACGCTAGTTTACGGCGGCAACAGGACCGAGGCAAGTTGCAAGCGCCCGAACCGTTGCGGTCGGGCGTTTTTTCGTCTTCCCGGCAATCTCGAGCGGAATTTCCACCTCAACCAGCGGAGTTAGCCAATGGCCAACACGGTGCTAGTCGGCCTGCAATGGGGCGATGAAGGCAAAGGGAAGATCATCGACGTACTCACCCGCGACGCGGACATTGTGGTGCGCTTCCAGGGCGGCAACAACGCCGGCCACACGGTCGAGATCGGGGAGAATAAATTTGTCCTTCATCTGATTCCCTCGGGCATCCTCCGGCCCGAGGCCCAGTGCGTCATCGCCAACGGCCTCGTGGTCAGCCTCACCGGCCTGGACAAGGAACTGGACGGGCTCGAAGCCAAGGGGATCGACATTTCTGACCGGCTGTTCATCAGCGACCGCTGCCAGCTTCTCTTCGAGTACCACTGTCTGGCCGACGGCCTCAAGGAAGGCCAGTTGGGCGACCAGAAGATCGGCACCACCAAGCGCGGCATCGGCCCCGCCTACGCCGACAAGGCCAACCGCTGCGGCATCCGCGCCCGCGACCTCAAGCGGCCCGAGACCCTGCGCCGCAAGTTCTTCGCCGAAGGCGAGAAGTACAACCGCCTCTTCCAGGAAATGGGAACCGCCCAGCTCGACCTCGAGGCCGAATGGGCCAAGCTGAGCCGGATCGCCGCCCGCCTGGCCCCCATGGTGGCCGACACCACGCTGCTGCTCAACCGGGCGGCGGCGGCGGGCAAGTCCATCCTCTTCGAGGGTGCCCAGGGCACCTGGCTCGACATCGATTTCGGCACCTACCCCTTCGTGACCAGCAGCAACACCACGGTCGGCGGCGCCTGCACCGGCACCGGCGTGCCCCCGAACCTCATCCAGGAAGTGGTCGGCGTACACAAGGCCTACACCACCCGCGTCGGCTCCGGCCCCTTCCCCACCGAGCTGCACGATGCGACCGGCGAGTACATCCGCACCAAAGGCGGCGAATTCGGCGCCACCACCGGGCGACCCCGCCGCTGCGGCTGGTTCGACGCGGTCGCCAGCCGCTACGCGGTCATGCTCAACGGTGTCACCGGCATCGCCCTCACCAAGATGGATGTGCTCGACGAGTTCGAGACCCTGAAAATCTGCACGGCCTACGAGCTGGACGGCGAGATCATCGAGGACATGCCCAGCGACAGCGAGGACTTGGCGCGGGTGAAGCCCGTCTACGAGGAAATCCCCGGGTGGTGCCAGGACACCACCCGCGTCACCTGCTTCGCGGACCTGCCCGAGCGCGCGAAATCCTACATCGCCCGGCTCATGGAGCTGATCGGCGCCCGCCTCCAGATCGTCTCGGTCGGCCCGCGCCGCGCCCAGACCTTCGAGGCGCCCCGCTGATGAGTCCGGCGGCGGATGCGGATTCGCGCCTGCCGCGCCATGTGGCCATCGTCATGGACGGCAACGGGCGCTGGGCCCAGCAGCGCGGCCTGCCCCGCAGCGAGGGGCACCGCGCCGGTCTCGCGGCCGTGCGCCGCACCGTCGAGGCCTGCCGCGAACTCGGCATCCGCCACCTGACGCTCTACGCCTTCAGCACCGAGAACTGGAAGCGCCCCCCCGGCGAAATCCGCGCCCTCATGGGCCTCCTCCGCGAGTTTCTCGACGCCCGGCTCGGCGACCTGCTCAGGCAGGGCATCCGCCTGCACGTGATCGGTCAGCCCGAGCGTCTGCCCCATCTGGTGCGCGTCCGCCTCGACCGGGTCGTCAAACAGACCGCCGGCGGCAAGGAAGGTACCCTGACCCTCGCCCTCAGCTACGGCTCCCGCGCCGAAATCGCCGCCGCCGCCCGCCAGCTCGCCGAGGAGGCCAAGGCCGGCACCCTCGATCCCCGCACCATCGACGAGGCCACCCTCGCCGCCCGGCTCCAGACCGCCGGACTCCCCGATCCCGACCTCGTCATCCGCACCGCCGGCGAGAAACGCCTGAGCAATTTCCTGCTCTGGCAGCTATCCTATGCCGAATTCTGGTTCACCGATCTCTGCTGGCCGGATTTCGACCGGGAGACCCTGCACGGGGCACTGGCCGAATTCGCCCGCCGCCAGCGCCGCTTCGGAGGCGTAACCCATGCTTAAACACCGGCTCGCCGTCGGCATCCCCCTCGGGGTTCTCGCCCTGGCCGCGTTTCTCTGGCCCGGCTGGCCGGGGAGCCTCCTGTTCCTCGCCTTCGGCGCTTTCCTGGTGGTCGTCGGGCTGAAGGAATTCCACGACATGGCGGACGCCATGGGCCTGCCGGGCGCGCGCCGCGCCAGCACGGTGGCCGGGCTCGGCTTCCTCCTCGCCCCGGTCCTCGCCGCTCTCCTGTCGCCCCAGTCCCCGGTCCACCTGGCCGGGGCCCTGGACGCGGCCGTCCTCACCCTACTCCTGGCCCTGCTCGCCGTGGACCTGCTCCGCGCCGGGCCCTCGCGCGAATCCCTCGCCCGCTGCGGCGTCTCCCTGGCCGCCGTCGCCTACGTCGCCTGGAGCGTCTCCTTCCTCGCCAAACTCTACTTTTCCGGGGTGGACGGTCCCCGGCTGGCCCTCTTCGCCGTCGTGGCCACCAAAAGCGCCGACATCGGCGCCTTCGTCCTCGGCAGCCTCACCGCCAAGCTGCCCGGCGGCAACCACAAGCTCTGCCCCCGGCTCAGCCCCAAGAAAAGCTGGGAGGGACTGGTTGGCGGCATCCTGGCCAGCCTCGCCTGCTGCTTCGGCCTGCTCCGCCTCTGGCCCGATTCCCTGACCCTCGACGGGGTGCAGGCGGTGACCCGGACCACGGCCCTGGTCTTCGGCCTCGTGGCCCCCTGCCTCGGCCTGCTCGGCGATGTCGCCGAATCCGGCTTCAAGCGGGCCAGCGGCTTCAAGGATTCCGGCAAGCTCCCCGGGCTCGGCGGCGTGCTCGACATCCTCGACAGCCCGATCTTCGTCGCCCCCTGTTTCTACGCCTATCTCATCCTGACCGCCGCCGCCGCATGATTCCCATCGCGAACGACCATGCCAACCGGCGCTACCCGCTGGTCACCCGCTTCCAGATTCTCGCGAATCTGGCGGTCTTCGCCTACCAGCTCTACCTCGGCCCCGAGGCGGGCACGGCCTTTCTCCTCGAATGGGCGCTGGTGCCCGGCCGGGCGGCCATCTGGCGGCATGGCTGGGACTGGCACCAACTGGGCCAGACGGCCCTCCGCTGCCTCACCTGCATGTTCCTCCACGGCGGCTGGCTGCACATTCTCGGCAACCTCTGGACCCTATGGATATTCGGCGAGGAGATCGAGGGACGGCTGGGCCGCTGGCGCTACCTCTGGTTCTACCTGCTCTCGGGCCTGCTCGCCGCCGTCCTCCATCTGGCCCTCAACCTCGGCAGCGACATTCCCACCGTGGGGGCCAGCGGTGCCATCGCCGGGGTGATGGGCGCCTACTTCCTGCTCTTCCCCTTCCGCTGGATCACCTTTGTCATCCCCATCTTCATCATCCCCATCCCCATCAAGCTGCCCGCCCTCGTCTACCTCGGCTTCTGGCTCTACGCCCAGTTCGCCGGCGCCTACCAGAGCCTCGGTCGGACCGGCTCCGGCGGCATCGCCTTCTGGGCCCACGTCGGCGGCTTCCTCGCCGGCATGTACCTCATCCGCCGCTGGAAAATAACCCCCCCGCGCCCCGCCAAAACCAAAAAAACATAGCGCTGAAAGCGAAGCGTCAAGTTCCTTGGGAAACCATGTTGGCTCTTCCGTTGCGCCGGGCCGCGCCAGGTTGAGGCAAATCCTACTGCCCCCCGCGACCGCGAACCATAGTCACCCATTCCCGCACAAGCTGGGGAAGTCGCTCAACCACCTCCCGGCCCACTAGAATCTCGTCCACCAACCCCATGTTGAGCATGTCGACGAGACGGCAGAGATACGATTTGCCGCAGTTCCACCACGTATAGCGACCATCAACCATCAGACAGTGCTTTGTGGCAACCCCCTCGCTTGCAGACGATTCCCTTAGCTCCATGCCGTCAAGCAACGTCTCATAGACACCGTCCGCCACCCGGCTGCCAAACGTCGTCGTGTAGTAATACTCCTTGATTTCCCAGATCGCGACCGGGTTCACGACACTCGGGAACGCGCCATCTACCCGGCGGGCAAAAGTTCGGAGGATGCGCCCATCTCGGGTGAACCTTGTGAGTTCCCGAGGATCATAATCGCAGGGATGACCTGCGCTGTTCGCTTCCACGAGCATGTTCACCAAGCCAGTGAGGTAGGCGGGGGCTTTCTTCTCGCCAGTCTGTTTGTTCATGGGAAGTGGGCAAGCTGGATTCAACATTTCCCGAGTCTGCCTGAAGACTTCCGCCGCTTCGTCGGCATCCATGAGCTGATTGCGCACGACTCGGTTGAGAACGTCTGCCCTGTAGGTGAAATAGGCAACAAGGTCTTCGCCGAATGGCGTGGAGCCCCTCGTCGTCTCATACACCACCGAACCATCAAGCCCCCGCCCGCAAAGTGCACTCGCAATCTCGGGCGCAGAATGGACTTTCACAGGCATCTCACCGGGCGCGGCATAGCCCAACTCTTGGCTGACTGCCCGCACATAGGCCCAGAAGACTGGCCCCCGCGAAATGAAATAGGAATTCGGCAGCATTTAGCTATCCTGAAAACGCACAACAAATTCAACCAGAGTGACATCCAGCGCAGAACACACTTCCCCGAGTTCAACCAAATCCAACCGACGCTCCCCGGACTCATACTTGCTGACGAACGACTGGGGCTTGCCCAGCAAAGACGCAAGCTCCGCTTGCCGCAGCCCTCTGGACTTCCTATAGTCTTTCAACAGGCTCCTGAGGCGAACCTGCTCTGCGGTGTGTATACTCTTCTTCATGACGGAAATCTAAGGTGGCTTGCATTTATCCCAAATTGGGATATGCTTGGCTAGTTCCAGCATCCTTCCTAATCAACTCGCCCCTCCCCAGCAGGTTCCCATGGACCAAGTCCAGCTCAAGTTGTTCGACGGTCTCCACCGTGTTGAAGTCAGGCCCTTCAAACGGCAGTTGCTGAAATGGATCGGGAACAAGCAGCGCTTCGCACATGAAATCATCTCCTACTTCCCTGGGGATTTCGTCACGTATTTCGAACCATTCCTGGGCAGTGGGGCCGTACTCGGGACTCTTGCCCCCTCCCGCGCAGTGGCTGCGGATGCTTTTGGCCCCCTGGCTTCTATCTGGCAAACTCTGAGTGCCACCCCGGAGAAGTTGAAGAGATGGTACAGCGATGCCTGGGAGGAGATGACGGCAACCGACCCCCAAGCAGCATATGAGAAAATCCGGAATTCCTTCAATACCTCTCCCAATCCGGGGGACCTGCTTTTTCTTTGCCGGTCGTGCTATGGCGGTGTCGTCCGCTTCCGGAAAGCAGACGGCTACATGTCTACCCCCATGGGTCCCCATCGCCCCATATCCCCCGATGAGTTTTCATCCAGAGTGGACGAATGGCATCGGCGCACTGCCGGGACAACCTTCCTCCACCAAGACTTTGCCGAAACCATGGATTTGGCGAGGGAAGGCGACATCGTTTACTGCGATCCCCCCTATACCTACACCCAGGGAATCCTGTACGGAGCCCAATCATTCGACTTAGGTCGTCTGTTTCATTCTATTGCGGTATGCAAGCAACGCGGAGTTCGTGTCGCTCTGAGCATTGACGGCACCAAGAAATCAGGCCAAACCAAATGCCGGTTCAACTTTCCGCCTGGATTGTTTGAAAACGAAGTGGAAGTGAACTGCGGGCGTTCCATGTTGAAGCGCTTCCAAATGAACGGGCAGACACTCGAGGGTGAAGTCGTCGCGGATCGACTTCTTCTCACTTACTGAAAAAACGCGACTTTGGGGGCCGCCTGGGGAATCTCTACGGGTTGTAGATGATGTCCCGCCAGAGCCGCTTCCCGCCCAGGGTCAGGGCCTGGCGGACGATCATCGACTCCGCCGAGCCGTCGTTGTAGCCGATGGTCATGGTGTCGTGGGGGAAGGCGGGATTCAGCAGGTCCAGATTCATGTTGCCGCAGTTGACATAGGTGCCGGTTGGTCCCAGATGGGACTGCGCGAACTGGTCGATGATGAGGGGCTCGCGGGGGGAGTAGCGACCGGGCTGCTGCCACCAGGTGCGCGCGTTGGTACCGCTCTGCTTCGAGAACATCAGGCCGTAGCCCGCATAGCCGGTCATGCCTTCCTGGAGGATGCCGAGGCCGGAGTTCGTGGCCACGGCCCGGGCGGCCTCGGTCTTGACGTCGGTGGTGAGGGCCGGGCAGTAGAACAGATTGTCGTCGCCGACGTAGGTGCGCAGTTTGTGCATGGCCCCGGCTTGCTGGTGGGTGCTGGGGAAACCGCAGCTCTTCGAACTGCCGCAGGTGGGACCCAGCGGGAAGTGCCCGCCGTCGGGATAGCCTTCCTTGTTGTCGTTCATGTACATCTTGGTGGCCAGATTGATCTGCTTCACGTTGCTGACGCAGGAAATCATGCGGGCCTTCATGCGCGCCTTGGCCAAGGCCGGGAGCAGCATCGAGGCCAGAATCGCGATGATGGCGATCACCACCAGCAGTTCGATCAGGGTGAAGACGCGCGGCTGGGCAGGAGTTGGGCGGTTCATGTTCGGCTCCGTGGTTGGCCAGGGGACAATCGTGAAAACATGAAAACTGTGTGAATACTATTGCCTTGCCCCTGTCGGCATGCAAGAATTTCCTTCGTCAACGCGAGAAAACAAGGGTCCCATGACCGACACTGGCGGGCAGGCGGAGGCGATGGCCGGAGGCGTCGCCTAGCTCGGCGGCGAAGGCTTTCGCCCCGTCCGGCCGCATGCCCAGCCGCCGCCAGGGAATGGCCAGCTCGAAGGTCCGCCCCGGCACCGGGCCGCGCACGGCCCGCAGATTGCCGACCCGGGCGTCGATCTCGGCGAAGGTGAGAAACCGGGCGTCCACCAGATTGCGGACATCGCGCAGCTCGCCGCGTTGGGCCTCGACGGCGAAGGTGCCCGGCGGGACCGCGACTTCCGCCGTCCCGCCCGTGATCCGGATTTCGGCCTCGCCGACCTGCACCGTCAAGGTTCGTTCCTCCCGGCCGACCAGAACGCCGCCGAGGTAGAGGTGTTCCTCGTTCCAGAGCAGATAGACGATGGCGCTGGCCTCCTGGTCGGGCCGGGGCCCGCCGGCTGCCGTGTGTTCGCTGGCCAGAACGACGGGTTCGGCATGGCGGAAGGGGGAGACATTGCGGTCCTCGATGTCGTTGGTCCAGTCGTCGAGCTGGCCATCGAGCTGGAGGGGCACGGTTTTCAGGCAGCGGATGCGGGGGGCGGTGCGGGGGGGAGCGGCCAGGGGCACGCCCGCGTTGGTCAGCAGATGGCCGAGAATCTCGGTCGAGTGGGGCGAATCGGGGTCGAAGGGTTCGAGGGTGGTGGCGATGACGGCCCCGTGGCCGAGGCGCAGTTCCACGGCGGCGGCTCCCGCCGCATCGAGGGCGATGGGACCGCCGAAACCGATGTCCAGATCGCCGCGCGTCGCCAGCCAGGTCGTCGCGCTCCGTCCCCGCAGCAAGACCCGCGCCCCCTCGGGCCAGGCCGAGAAGGCCCCCTTGACGGCGGGGCGCTCCATGTCCTCGAAACTGCACGACGCCAGCCCCCAGAAGAGCGGATGATCCTCGCCCCGCGCGGCCCCGTAGGTGAACCGCTCCCGTTGTTCGAGGGTGAATCCCGGCAGGGTGGCCGAGACTTCGGCGGAGAGAATCAGGGCCATGCCGCCGGTCCGTTCCGCCCAGGCGGCCAGGGCGGCGGCATCCGTGCCCGGTCCCGCGAGCAGCAGGGTGCGGGCCTTGCCGTCGGCCGGGATGCGTTCGGTCGCGGCGAGCCGCGCCCCGGTCAGCCGCTCGATCCGGCGGGCCAGGTCATCGCCGAGGACGAGAATCTCGCAGTCGAGCCGGGCCGGGCCTTTCCCCGCCAGATACTCCAGACTGTTGACGAACAGACGCTGCGCCTCGGGATTCCGGCCTGTTTCCCCGTCCACCTGGAGCCAGCAGAGCAACAGAACCCCCTGCTCGACGAAGACCTCGGCCAGGCCGATGTTCTCGCGCCGGGTGCCGCCGGCCAGGGCGCGCCACGCGCCGGGGGCGACCGCGCCGGTGGCGGTCGGCCGCGCCAGCGAATCGTCCGACACCCGACCATCCACCGGATGCCACCAGCGCAGATCATGGGAGAGGCCGCGGAACAGCGGATGGGAAGGGGCGTAAACGGGCGCATGGCGGGAATAGTAGATGTCGCGCCAGCCATCCTCCCAGCCCGCCTCGGCGAAGGCCTCGGGCGCACCCCGGATCGCCGACCAGAAATTGAGCCGGACGGGCACCCAGTTGGGCAGTTCCGGCTGGGCGAGGCAGAGCATTCGCCCGCCCGCCGCCAGATACTGCTGGATAGCGGTGCCCTGAGCCGCCAGCTTCCGGTCCGCGCTGCCGGAACCGATGATCCAGACTGAGCGCTCCGGATCGGCGGGCGGCTGGTCGGTCGTCTCCGCCGCGAGACCGAGAGCGGCCAGCGCCTCGCGCGTGGCACCGTTCGCGTCGGTCAGAAACAGGTTTCGGGCTGGAGGGGCGAACGGGGGAAGAGGAATGCGGCGCTGGCCCAATTCGTCCCGCGTCGGCTCGGCACCGTCGCTGTGGGCCTCGACGAAAATCCGCGCGTCCGCCGCGTCTTCCGGGAGCTGGAAGGAAACCGCCCGCCGGTGGATTTCGGCGGGGGCGAGCACCACGCGGCCCTCGTGCCGCTCGCCACCCACCACGCCCCAGACGATCCGCACAGTCTGCTCGGTTTCCCGGTCGTTGCAGACCACCAACTGGCGGAACACCGGTCCCGTCGCCGGCGCGGCTTCCTGGCGCGGCCAGTAGAAGGCGGTGACCGGGGCCAGGGCGTTGCGCAGCAGCGGAGCCACTCCCGGGCGCAGACGGTAGGCGGGCGCGTCTTCGACCCAGCCGGGATTGAACTGATTGTCCGCCTGACTGGGGCGCGGGTCCGGATCGGCGGGGTCGGCGGGAACAGCGGGCGGACGCCCATCGAAAAGGGGCAGGAAGGCCGTGCGCCGGAGGGTGAAGGGCATGATGCCGGACACCCCGGCCGCCCGCTGCTCGATGATGGACTGGTGGTAGAGCCGCGCCTCCTCGGCCCAGAATTCCTCGCCCGAGGCCACCTCGCGGGACGAGGGCAGGCGGAATTCGCCGCGCCCGCCGACCCAGTACTCGCCGTTGATGAAAGGCTTGGGCGGGGCCTGCCGCCAGAGGTCGAAGAGCCTGGTGTAGTGCTCCTCCATATGCACATGGATCAAATCCTGGTCCGGATCGTACCAGCCCGCGCCGGAATGGGCGATGGGGCGGGTGTCATCCCAGCGGCGGATGAAACCGTCCAGCTTGCGCACCCAGGGCAGATTCTCCGTTTTCCCCCCACCCCGGACCATCTCGTTCTCCGCGTCCCAGATGACCACCGAGGGATGGTTGCGGTCACGCCGGACCCATTCGGCAAACTCACCCTCGATGTTGGCCATGAACTCCGCGCCGCCGCGCCGGTAGTGCGAGCCCATGGCGGACCAGATGGCCGACTGGTCGATCATCAGAAATCCCTCCTCGTCCGCCACCTCGAACACGGCCTGATGGGCGATGGTGGCATGGGCGCGGCAGGCATTGACCCCGAAGTGCTCGCGGTAGGCGCGGAAGACGGTGCGCACCCATTCCCGGTTCAGGGCCACCGGATTGCTTTGCCCCTGGAAATTGGACTCCCCGCGCAGGCGGATGGGCACGCCGTTCAGGTGGAACTCGCGCCCGACCACGCGGAACTCGCGGAAGCCGAAGCGCTGCTCGAAAGTGTCCACCACCGCCGCGTCGCGCAGAATCTCGATCCGGGCGGTGTAGAGATGGGGATGCTCCGGACTCCACAGGTTCGGCTGTTCCCAGGGGGCCTCCAGAACGACCTCCGCCCGACCCTTGCCCGCCACCTGGAAGGCGGCTTCCGGGATAACCACCGAAGCCGCCTCGCCTGTCCGCCAGTCGCGCACGGTCGCCCGCAGGCGACCGGAAAAGGAGGTCTCGCCCGCGTTGCGGATGTCGCAGACCAGCCGGATACGGCGCTCCGCGACCGAGGTGGTGACCGCCGTGTCCTCGACAAAGACCGGCGGCAGGGAGTGCAGCTCGATGCGGTCGAAGAGACCGCCCCGGGCCGTCGCGCGGCCCGGCCGCATGGTGCCCAACTGCATCACGGCCCGGTCGCCGATGACCGCCGCCGTCGAATCCTGCACATAGAGCGCCAGCACCCGTTCGCCGGGAGGCAGCAGATGCCCGATCTCGAAGGAAAAGGGCGTGAACCCACCCGCGTGCTCGCCGGCCTGCACGCCATCCACAAAAAGGGCGGACCAGAAGCCCACCCGGCGGCAGTGCAGGCGCACGGAACCGACCGGCGGCGCGTCCACCCGCACCTTGCGCAGGTACCAGCCGGCGTTGAACTCCCGTTGGGCAGGCCAGCCATGGGGGATGCGCACGGTCTGCGGTTTTCCCAATGCGCCTCCCTCCCAAGGCACGAAAACCCAGCCGTCGCGCAGGTCCAGCCCTGCGCGGGGAGCAAGGGGTATTTCGACGGCAGGCAGCTCGGCGGCAAGCCGGATCGCCTCCTCGACCGCCGCGAGGCCAGGGCGGGAGGGCGGCAGGGTCGCCTGGTTCGAGGCCTCCGCCGTTCCGAACGCCAGCTCGTCCACCCAGACATCCACCGCCTCGGGCGTGTCGGCATGGAATTGCGGTTGCGGATGATACGTGCGGAAAAGCGCGTCGCCGACCGGCCCCAGCGCCGCGTCGCCGGTGAAATCGGCGAAACGCACCGCATAGGGTCGCCAGTCCGCGCCCGCGATGGCGACGGTGGCCCGCAGATGCCCGCGCACCCCCGCCGGTCCCGCCACGCCCCGCTCCCGCACCCGAAGCACGACATTCAGCACGATGGGCTGCGATGATTTGGCCTGAAAAACCAGGGCGTTGGTTCCGTCCGGAACCCCCGCCTCCCACGCCCGCGAGAGCGCGTCGTTCGGCCCCTGCACAATGGCAAAGGCGGCGGCGGACTCCACCCCGAACCGCATATGCAGACACGGCCCGGCGAACCCGTCCGCCGCCGTCGCCGCCGTTGCCCGGCCGATGGCGTTCCACGCCCCCGCGAACCCGTCGATCAGCCCGGCCCGTTCCGCTTGGGCGAAGGCGAAGCCGGACAGCAAAAACGACAGTAGCAGGGGAAATGGTTTCATGAATCCAGCCGGAAAATGGGTGAAGATGGGATAAAATACACCGTAGCCTGCAACGGCGGGGCTGCAATCCCGCGCACCTGTCGCATCCTGCCCGAAACAGGCTATGCTTGTCCGGCTTGATCTTTGTGACTTCCTTTTGTGCAATCCAGGAGAAACGAACGATGGCAAACACCCCCGTGAAAGTCGGCATCATCGGCCTTGGGCGCAGCGGCTGGGGCATCCACGCCGCCATGATCCGCACGATCCCCGACATGTTCCAGGTCGTGGCGGTCCACGACCGCCTCGCCGAGCGCATGGAGCAGACCGCCAAGGATCTCTCCTGCCGGACGGCGGCGAGCGTCGAGAGCCTGATCGGCGATCCCGAAGTCGAGCTGGTGGTCGTGGCCAGCTACAACCATTTCCACGCCGACCATGCCTGCGCGGCCCTGGCGGCGGGCAAGCATGTGCTCTGCGACAAGCCCTTCGGCCTGACCGTGGCGGACGTGGACCGGATGATCGCCCAGGCCGAGAAATCGGGCCGGATCGTCGCCCCCTTCCAGCAGCGCCGCTACGAGGAGGACTTCCTCAAGGTGAAGGAAGTCATCGACTCGGGCATTCTGGGCGACATCGTCCACATCCGCACCTGCTGGCAAGGCTTCAAGCGGCGCTGGGACTGGCAGACTTCGCGCACCTACGCGGGCGGCGCGCTGAACAACAACGGCCCCCATCCCCTCGACCACGCCGTGGCCCTGTTCGGCGAGGGCGAGCCCTCCGTCTGGGCCCAGGCCACCCGCCACCTGTGCAGCGGCGACGCCGAGGACCATCTCAAGGTCATCCTCCACGGCGCGGGCCACCCCACCGTCGAGATCGAGCTGACCGACGTCTGGGCCTACTCCCAGGACCGCTGGATCGTGGCCGGCACCCGGGGCGGCCTCAAGGGCAACCCCAACAGCCTCGAATGGAAGTGGGTGGACTGGGAGACCATGCCCCCCCGTCCCCTCTGCATGGAATCCACCCCCGACCGCAGCTACAACGGCGAAAAACTGGAATGGCACACCGCCTCCTGGCAGCCCGCCGGCAAGGACACCGCCAGCGGCGCCGGCGCCGCCCCCCCTCCCGGCGCCGTACTCCTCTTCTACCGCGGCCTCTTCGCCGCCCTGCGCGATGGGAAACCCCTCCACATCACCCCCCAGAGCGTCCGCCAGCGGGTCGCCGTCATGGAGAAAATCCGCGCGGCCGCAGGCATCCCCGTCAAGCTCTAGCGCCTAGCCGGCGGAGGGCGGGAAACCGCCCTCCGCCGCCTCTGTGACCGGTGCCCGGCACCCGTACGAACGAAGCTCGCCCACGCCCGGGCTCCTCACCAACTGAAGGTGAGTTCTGGTCTTCATTTCAGGTGCAGTTGCACTTTCTCCACGATCACGGGCTTGGAGGCGGCGAATGATCCGGTCCGGTTCACGGAGATGGCGAGGGCGTTGGGGCCGCATTTCAGCGCCGCCGCAGGCACAACAAGATCGAGCCGCGTGAGCTTCTGCGCGGCGAGATCCCTCACGACAGCGCCGGGGGTCACGGTCTCCGGCTGCGGCTGCGGGGAGAAGATGCGGGCATCCTTCCACTGTGGGTCAACGACGTCTTGAGTCAAAGCGGTGCCGTTGAGTTGAACTCCCACTTGATCGCCTTCGACGTGACTGAACAGGACGAGTCGCAGGGTGGCGGTGGCGCCGGGCTTCACGGGCTCCCACACGGGCAGGACGAGCGTGGATGGCGCGCCATCGTAGCGCAGGGCGATGGGCAGCGGGGCGTGGTTGTTCGACGAGCCGTAGCCCTCGGTGTGGGCATAGCCGCCGCGCCGGTCGATGGCGTAGTAGCGCGGCTTGCCCGCAATGGTGGCGAGACTGCCGATGGTGGCGAGGATTTCTGGATCGTCGTTCGCCTGCTGAGGCAGACCGAGTTTCTTCGCGCGCTCGGCGGAGCCGGCGGGGTTGTTGAAGATGCCCACCCCGTCCGCGCCCTGGTGCAGGTAGTTGCCGAAGACGCCGCACAGCAGGTCGAGCGACTGGTCCCCGTGGTAACCGTCCGTGGCGTGGAAGCAATCGAAGCTGGGGATGAGTTTCACCGGCGCATCGGCCACGGCTTCGCGAAACGAGGCAACATCGACGTTGATGGTGCGCGTGCCGAGGATGAGGACGTCCACGAGTCCCAGCGCGGCCCACGTATCGAGGTCGAGCCCGTCCGCGTGGCAGCCCGCGACCGAATCCGGCACCCGGACGGCAAGCAGAAAAGGATGACTGCGTTTCGCGGCCCGTTCCTGCAGCAGCGTGCGCACGTCGCGCAGGAAGCTCGTGAGGTGCTCGCGGTGTTCCCACTGCCTGCCCGGCGGCAGAAACGGCGTGTGCCGGAGAAAGTCGAGATGCACGCCGTCGAAGTCGTACTGCTCCACCACTTCGCGAATGATGGACAGGCGGTAGTCGCGCACGTCCTTGACCGCATAGTTCCAGAAGCCCTGCCACCACCAGGAGCGGATCAGCCATTCGGGATGCGCAACCTTCACCGGGTTGCGCTCCTTGAACTCGGCATAGCGCCCCGGTTCGTAGCCGGCCAGATCGCCGCGCTCGACCTCGTTCATGCGCAGGCCCCACCAGATCTCCTTGCCGCGCTGGTGGCCCTGCTTGATGAGTTCGTCGAAGTAGTCGATGCCCTCCTCGCGCCATTTCACCAGCCCCGGATGCCGGATGGGACGCAGAATCCGGCTGCGGTAGTGCGCCACGCCTTCGTTCGAGACATCGATGCAGATGGCATCGAGCTGGCTGCCGGGCATGTCCGCGAAATCGAAGACATACCCCATCAACGCCTCCAAGTCCGAGCCGAAGCCACCCTTTTGCTGGATGTCCGCACACGGATCGTACTGGAAGAAGATGCGGCGCTGACCATTGGCCGCAGCGGCATGGGGAGCCGCGAGAGGGACCGGTTGGACTCGATTCATCGCGCAGTATTCCTTTCTCCGCAGGCGGGGAGCAGATTTTCTGCATGCCAGGCGGCAAACCGAACGATCATGGATGCACCTTTCCAGCCCGTTGGCCCGATGCCGAGGGGGCCGGGCCGGGCGGACGGCGCGGACCAATGCGCTCGAAGGGAATGTTCGGAAACCCGGGAATCCGCTGGAACACCGGAGCGTCGGGGCGGAGGCGGAAGTCGCCGGCGGCGGCATCGACGAAGCCGGGGTCGCTGTCCGTGACCCAGTTGTCGCGGACGACCAGGGGATTGACCGGCGTCTCCTCGGGCTTTTTGTTTTCGACATGGATGCCGTCGGGTTTGAACCGGGGCACGTTCGGGTTCCAGATGACGTTACCCTCGAACCGATGCCACATCTGCTCGACGGTCAGCGGCGGGGCGCCGGGCAGCAGCGCCCGCACTTCCGGATACTTCGCCAGGTGCGGGACCGTCGCCAGATCGAAGGTGGCGAAGTAGTCGGCGTACTTGTAGTTCTCGTAGCGTCCGGCGAGGTACTCGGCCGGGGGGGGCTTGGCGTAGTCTTTCCAGGCCGTGGTGCAATCGACGAAGACGTTGTTGCGGGCCACGGTGTGGATGCCGCTGACCTTGATGGCGTTGGCGGCCCAGGTGCGGGAGCTGTGCCCGATGCGATGGAACAGATTCTCCTCGATCAACCCGCCATGGCTGCCGTGGTCGAGATAGATCGCCTCGACGTTGATTGGCGACTCCGCGGTCGCGGCAATGTCGTGGAAATGGTTGCGGCGGAAAACCCAGCCGCGTTCCAGCGGTTTGCCCCCCAAATTGATGTAGATGACGCCCAGGTCGATGAACTCCTGACAGATATGGTGGAAATCGTTGTACTCGACAAGATGATCGTTGCCCATCACGATCATGGCGCCATGCGGGCAGTGATGCATGCGGTTGTGCGACACGCGCTGTCCGACACCACTCAACCCGATGGCCGGGGTGTAGACGCGCTGATACCACGCCCAGTCGTGGAACTCGCAGTCCTCGACCACGTTGTTCGCCGGGGCCAGCGTCTTGAGGTCGCCCCCGCCGACCCAGACGCCGGAGCCGCCGACATGATGCACATGGCAGGCGACCAGCGCGCAGTCGGTGCCGCCGATGCTGCCGGCGGAACCCGCGAAGTTCGCAATCTCGCAGTGTTCGAGACGGATGCGGGTGCCTTTGGCGATGCCGAACGCTTGTTCCCGGCCGGTGTCCAGCCCCAGATTCCGGAAGGTGATGTCGGAGGCGTCCTTGATGTCGAGCATGGGCACGGCAAGGGTCGAGAGATGGATCGGGGCACCGCTCCGGAATCCGTCCTCGGGCAGGAAGTAGAGCATCCCATTGGTCCGGTCGATGAAATACTCGCCGGGCTGGTCGATCTCCTCGAGCAGATTCTCGGCGAAGAAGAAGTTGCCGGAGTACTTGTCCTCGATGCGGGACACCTCGCCGTAGCGGAGGGTGATCTGCCTCTTCTCGGTGTCGATGGCCGCGACCTTGTTGTACGACCACTCCCAGCTCCAGGTGAACACCCCGTCCAGCCAGATGTCCTCGGCTTGCGACCAGAGTTCCGGCCGGTCGAACGCATAGGTGAATGTGCCGCCGCGCTCGGCAAAGTCCGGATCGTTGCCGCCAGGGCCGGGGTCCACGATGCCGCTGCGCGCGACCACGCCACAGCGCCAGTTGTCGGCGCGCCAGAGCATGTCGGGAAAATGCTGGTCGGGATTGGGCCAGCGCGCGAGCGTCATGCGTTTGCCGCCGACATAGAGCATCACCGGCGGGGTTTTGCGCAACAGATTGGCTTTGTGAAATCCGTGCCGACTGAGTTCGCCGTAGTCGGTGATGCCGGCCGCCTTCAGATCGTATTGCAGCAGTCTGCCGCGGGTCTCGGCGCTGATGACCCGTTCCAGGAGCGCCGCGTCGCTAACCGGCGTGAACCACTCGCGCTGCAGCGGCGTGCCACCGAACAGCGTCGCGACCTCGCCGGGGGCCGAGGCATAGACGATAGGTGCATCCGCCGTCCCCGAATCCTCGGCGGTCAGCTCGAAGGTAGCCATGCGCCGATGGATGCCGCCGCGCAGATATACGGTCACGCCGCCCGCCGGCAGCCCGCCGGGTTGCGTCTTCCGCTCGCGAACCGCGTCGCGGGCGCGCTCGAGCGTGGCAAACGGTTCGGATTTTGTGCCGGGATTGACGTCCGCGCCATCTGGGGAGACGTAGTAGGTGGCCGGTTTTCCCGGTTCCGCCTCCCCCGTTGCGGTGAAACCAGGGCGAAGGCAGCCGCCGGTGGCGACGGCAGCAACAAGTGTTACCAGGACATGGATGAGGTTGGAGCGGGTCATGATGCGCGACTCCTTGCTGCGGGATGGGTGGACCGTCCTTTCAGGCGGGGAAGATGGCAGTCACTGCCAGAACGGCGCGAGACCGGCGTCGTCCACGTAGGCGTCGCCGTCGCCCTCCTTGAGGATGGCGACGGTGACCGGACCCGGTTCGGCGAGCCGGAAGGTTGTCGTCACCTGCCGCCAGACGGCCGGTTCGGCACCAGAATAGCGTGCCGAAGCGGCTTCTCCCTGCGGAGTGCGCACGCTCAGCACCACGTCCGGCGCCCCTTCGCTGCGGACGTAGGCGGCGAGGACGAACTCGCCGGCCGGCAGATCCGCGATGATCTGTTCGACCTGGGCTTCGCCCTCCCCGCTCAGGACGAGGCTGTTGCCGTGCACCGCGAATCTGCCGTCGGCGGGAGGATCGTTGAAGCCGGGGAAATGGCTCACTTTCGCCTGGCCGCCGCCGATGGTCCAGACCTCGGGAACCCCCTGGGGCGCCTGGGAGAAGGAGCCGTTGGTCAGATAGTTGCGGTGGAAGGAGGCGGTGGGTTCGTGGATGGGATGGGGCGGATTGGCGAAGTCGTGCCCGGCCCGCCAGAGGGGCTTGCCCGCCTCGTAGGCGCCGGCATCCGGGGCGGTGCCCGTGAAGCCGTCGTTGATTCCCGGCAGCGGCACCCCCCGGTCGCGGCCGACGGGGACAAGGTCGCGGGCGGGGTCGAAGCCCCCGGCCGGCGGCGGCGAGTCGTGGAGGACGGTCGCGACCTCGATGTAGCCGGAATCGGCCTTCATGCGCGGTTCGCGGAGCAGCAGATTGTTGGCCAGCGTCGTTCCGAACTGGGTGTTCCGGCCCTGCCAGGGGCTGTAGGTGCCGACGATGCTGCCGTACACCGTGTTGTGGAAAACCATGTTGTAGTGGCCGGGATGGTTGAGCTGGATGGCGTTGCCCGAGATGTTCCAGACCACATTGTGATGCACGAGATAGTTGTGCATGTAGTTGTCCAGATAGATGCCGTTGCCCATGCTGGTATCGACGCTGTGGACCCAGTTGTGGCGGATTTGGGTGCCGCCGCCGTCCTGGCCGCCCTGGTAGATGGCCCCGGTGTCGTGGCAGATGCGCCCGGCGCCGGAGACGTCGTTGAACTGGATCAGATGCCCGGGCCCGGCGAAGCGCAGGCAGTCCCGTCCGGTGTCGCGCAGGGTGTTGTGGCTGACCATGTTGCCGGCCCCGCCCAGGTTCACGCAGCAGGCATAGGCGCCGATGGTGTCGGTGTCGTGAATGAGACAGTTGATCATGGCATTGCCGCTGCCGTGGAGCGTCACCCCGGAGCCGGTGGAGAAGCCGATTTCGCTGTCGCGCAGCACATTGCCGCTGCCGGAGATGAATATCCCCTCGCTGCCGGGCACGTGGGACATGGTGGAGCCGCCGCGGGTATGGCAGATGTAGTGGGCGGTGATCCCCGAAACCAGGCAGTCGCGCGCATCCTTGAGGGTCATGGTGGCCCCGAACATCCGGATGCCGTGGACGTGGATGTGGGCGCGGCCGGTCAGGTCGACCGCCGTCTGCCGCCGCTTCGCCGCGATGTTCCAGCGGTTCGGGTCGTCGCCCGGCGCGACCGCGAGATAGAGCTGTCCTTCCCCGGTGTCGTAAAACCACTCGCCCGGCGCGTCGAGCAGGGCGCGGGCGTTGCTGATGAAGAATTCCGCCTGCTGATAGACCGGCCGCCCCTGGCGCAGCGGCGCAGGCCGGCCCGGATTGTGCTGTTCCCTCACCCACCAGGTGTCGTGCCCCTTGACGAGGACGGTGCGGGTGTCCGGGTCGTAGCCGACGACCGGCGCGGTCCAGCTCGACCAGCGCCACTGCGCCATGCACCAGACGGTGGCGCCGGCCAGCGTCTCCGCCGTCCAGTCCTCGGGGAAGTCCGGGCAGTGGAGGCGGTCGATGCCGCTCCCCTCGAAGAGCGCCGTGGCCCCTTCGGGAGCGAAGGGGTCGTCGCCCGCGCGGTTCGGCCAGCGGGCCTCGACCAGCGGCTTGCCGTCCCGGAACACCTGGCTGCCCGGCCCCAAATCCCCGTCGAAGGGGGCGCGGAAGGTGCGCTCGTCCACCCGTTCCCAATTCGTGACCGCATCGAGCCCGGAGAGAACCACAGTCCCGCCCGGTGCCGCGCGGAACACGATGGGCGCTTCCGCCGTCCCGTCCCGAGGGGGGACGACCGTCTCGCGGTAGGTGCCGGCCTGGATGAGGCAGACGTCTCCCGGCTGCATCCGTTCCGCCGCCGCCTGGATGGTCCGCAGGGGCGCGGCCGCCGAGATTCCGGGGTTGGCGTCGTCGCCGGTGGGCGCGACGTGATAGACGGTCCCTGCCGCAGGGTACAATCCGGCGAAGGCCGCAGCGGCGGGGCCCGTCGAACACCCGTTGAGAAGAACCACAAGCAAACCGGCCGCGCTTGCATGAACGATGGATTTCAGAGCCATCCTGTAATCTCCTTAGTGGGTTTCTGTTCCTTCGGGCTCGTAGGATGGCACGATGCCGCCCGTCGTTTCCTTCCACTCGAATCCGGTCGGGACGCGAATTTCCGCAGTCATCGCAATCCTGCCGTTGGTCAATTCGAACGTGAAGTCGGCAACTGCCGGATTCTGCGCCTTGCCGTCAACGCTCGCCTCGTCGACGCCAAGCGCCAGTCCCGAGACCCTGCCGTCGGCGGAGGTGTACAGGAAGAACGCCTCGCCGAGGATCTGTAGACCGCCGATAACCAAACTGCCGCGTCCGTTTGCGGCGGCGCGGCACTCGATCCGCGAGCCGTCCTTGCGCAGGATCGAAATGCCGGCCACCCCGTTGCTGTCCATCCGCTCGACCCGCTCGATATCAAACTCACCCGCCGGTCGCGGATACAGGACTGTGAGCAACTGCTGCGTGCCAGCACCCTTCCATGTGGCGTGGACATCGACAGCCGGGTAATCCTTGTCCCTCCAGCCGCGCGACTGTGGCTCCTTCTGTCCGTGGAAGCGTGTATAGCGGACCGCTGGCCCGGAGTGGTAGAGCGCGAGATTCGGCCCGGTGCCGTCGCCGGTCACCATCCGCTGGCCCTCCTCGTCCGCCAGGACCTGGTCTTCCCCGTACTCCCTGCCGAAACACCAGACCTGCGAATACTCATGCTCCTTCCGGGCTTCGAGCCGGTCGCGGACGATGAATAACCCGGCCTGACGGAAGAACACCATCTGGCGCTGGTGAGTGATCGCGGCATCCAGACCCTCATAGCCGGCGTCGTATTTCGCCTCGGCGAAGTCGAAGGACTCCGAGGCCAGCCAGCGGGAGGGAATCGGAGCCTGCTGCTGGGGCGCCTTGGGATCGTTCTGCGATCTTCCGTCGACGACGATCGTGTTGTGGCCGAAGGACGAGTTCACATAGGCGGAGTAGGTCGGCCACGGTCCCGGGCCGTAGAGGCCGCTCCCCGCCCGGGTCAGCATCGTGCGGCCGAAGGCCGTCAACTGGATCTGGTTCGAGGTCGCGGCGCTGTGGCCCGTGCCCTTGCGCCCGCCTTTGAAATAGACATGCAGGGCATTGCGGTCCCACCCGCCGCGGAGAATGTAGTAGCCGCTGTAGGGAAAGGCGACCGAAGCGAAGGCCGGAACCGGCATTTCGACCGATGCATCGCCTGCGGGAGCCGGCCGGGTCGCCGTTGATCCGGGCGGCTGCACGCCGGGAGTTACCTTCTCCTCGTTTGCCGCCACCCGGTTGACGATCATCTCGGCGAGCGGATCCCTGAAATGGGGGCTGAGCGCCACGTTCTTATGCGTTTTCGCCTCGCCGGGAGTGTTGCCGGTATGCGGCAGGGAGATGCAGGCGAGGAAACGCTGCGCGTAAAGCGCCAGGCGCCGAAGCCTCTCGGCATTCTCATTCTGCGGATACATCTCCAGAAACTTCTGAGCGAAGCTGATCACCCCTCCGTTGTACCAGAAGGCCTGTTCGAGTTCCGTGCCATCCGGGTAATACGGCAGCAGCTTTGTGACATAGGCGGTGATCGCATCCTCCCAGTCAGACTTCGACGCGAAGTCGGAAAAAGCCACGCACCCCTTGATGACCGCGGTGACGGCATGCTGCAACTGGTTGCTGGGGACATTGGTCTCGGCGATCACATTGACATTGGTCAGCCAGGGCGCCATGTAATCGATGTCCTCGGCGGCGGCGACGAGGAACTTCGCCAGCAGGACCTCGCAGACGGCCTCGTGCGTCCGCCAGACCTCACTATCTGGCGCAAGTAAGACGCCCTACGGC
>LVAZ01000471.1 GCA_001603055.1 Victivallales bacterium Lenti_02 | reverse complement strand
ACCCCCATCCCCGTCGGTTATCCCGAATTCCCCCGCGTCGAGATTCCCGCCCCCCTCGCCACCCTCGTCGGCGGCCTCGAATTCAAGGGCAAACACGGCTGGGCCAACGACTGGATCGTCCACTGGACCAGCACCGGGGACGAAATCCGCTGGGAGCTGGACGTGGTCGAGCCCGGCCAGTACCGCGCCACCCTCATGTACACCTGCCCGGAGGCGGACACCGGCGCCATTCTCCAGCTCCGCGCCGGCAACGCCGTCTGCCAGACCATGCTCGCCAGCGCGCACGATCCCGAACCCCTGCCCAGCCCGGACCGCGTGCCCCGCCAGGAAGTCTACGAGAAAGTCTGGGCCCCCCTCGCCTTCCCCCCCTTCGAACTCGCGGCCGGCCGCCAGACCCTGACCCTGCGCGCCACCGAAATTCCCGGCCGCCAGGCCATGGAACTGAAGGCCATCATTCTCCGCCCCTCCATCCCCGCCTAGTCCGGAGCCCCCCCCGATGAGCGTGCGCTTCACCTGGAATGAATTGACCCAACTCACCGGCGGCCACTGGCGGCGCGAACCGCGCACGCCGGACGGCGTCGCGGGCGTGCAGGACGACAGCCGCCGCGTCGCGGGCGGCGAACTCTTCGTCGCCATCCGCGGCGAACTGGCCGACGGCCACCGCTTCGCCGCCAAGGCCGTCCGCAGCGGCGCCGCCGCCATCTGCCTCGCCCAGGAGCCGGACGCGGACACCCTCGCCGCCCTCGCCGAGACCGGCGCCGGCTGCCTGCTGGTGCCCGACACCCTCGTCGCCTTCCAGGAACTCGCCCGCGCCCACCGCCGCCGCCTGCGCCGCCTGCTCGTGGTCGCCATCACCGGCAGTTGCGGCAAGACCAGCACCAAGGAAATGATCGCCGCCGTCCTCGAAGCCAAATGGCCCGGCCACGTCCACAAAACCGCCGGCAACTACAACAACCACTTCGGCGTGCCCCGCACCCTGCTCGAACTCGACGAATCCCACCGCGCCGCCGTCATCGAGATCGGCAGCAACCACCCCGGCGAAATCGCCGCCCTGACCCGCCTCGCCGAGCCCGAGATCGGCGTCGTCTCCAACATCGGCAGCGCCCATCTCGAATTCTTCCGCGATCTGGCCGGCGTGGCCGCCGAAAAGGGCGACCTGCTGGCCGGAACCGCCGCCACCGGCATCTGCATCCTCCCCGCCGAAGCCGCCCACGACGACCTTCTCCGCCGCAAGGCCGAACCCCGCCGCGTCCTCGCCTTCGGCACCGGCGAAAACGCCCAGGTCCGCGCCCGCTACCAGGGACTGGTCGGGGACGAATACCAGGTCGAACTCGAACGGGACAAACCCCGCCGCCAGGCCGTCCTCCGCTGGCGGATCGGCGGCGCCCACCAGGCCCTCAACGCCGCCGCCGCGACCGCCGTCGGCTGCGCCGTCGGCCTCGATCTCCCCGCCTGCGCCGCCGCCCTGGCCCGCTGCGAACTGCCCGGCATGCGCATGAAGGTGCTCGAAATCGACGGGGTCCGCTGGGTCAACGACGCCTACAACGCCAACCCGACCAGCATGCGCGCCGGGCTCGAATGGTTCCAGGACCTCCTCGCCACCCAGCCCGACGCCCCCCATGTTCTGGTGCTCGGCGACATGCTCGAACTCGGCCCGGAGGGCGCCGCCGTCCACCGCGACCTGCTGGCCTGGGTCCGCGAGCGCTTCCCCCGCGCCCGCATTCTGGCCGTCGGCCCGCTCATGGGCGAAGCCGCCCGCGCCTGCGGCCTCGCCGCCGCGCCCGACGCCGCCCAGGCCGCCGACCTGCTCAGGGATTGGCTCCGGCCCGGCACCCTCGTCTTTCTCAAAGGCTCCCGCGGCCTCGCCCTCGAAGGCTGTCTCCCCAAAACCGCTCCCTGAATCGGCTCAGGCCCCGGTCAGTTCCGGCATCAGCGGGCGCAGCAGCGAGCAGCGGCTGGTTCTGGACAGCGGCCGCGCCGCGTCGCCGAAGCGAACCTGGTACGTGTCGCGGAACGTGCCGTCGAGACAGAACGACTGGATTTCCAGAACATCGTCGGCCACCCAGGCGGCGCTGGCTGCGGTGGGATGGGCCATGGTGTCGGTCAGTTGGAACACGCCGACCCGGTGGCTGCCGAAACCCGCCCGGAGCTGCTCGACCCCCCGGTCGGTGTGGAAAGTGAGGGCGCATTCGTCGTCGTTCGCCTCGACCGCAACGGCATGGATGCCGGCGGCGTTGGCCCGGAAGGCGAAGGTCTGCCTCGGCACCGGCCGCCGCGCCGTGTCCGGCATGACCCGCATCGAGAGAGCCGCCCCGGTGGCCAGAAGCCGCTCGTGGCCGACGGGACTCGCCGGCAGCGGCCCGTCCCCGAGAGCGGGAATCAACTCGTTCCACAACACCGTCAGGACGCTCTGCATGTTTTCGAGACAGGAGGTGATCGCGATGGCCAGGTCCTGCTCGGGAACCACGATCGCGTACTGGCCGCAGGCGCCATCCCCCCGGAATCCGTGCGCCGAGCGCCAGAACTGGTACCCGTAGCCAAACTTCCAGTCCGGCGCCTCGTTCATCGAATTGTCCGACTGCTTCTTCGTCGCCTCCGCAAGATATTCGGCCGGAATCAGTTGCTTCCCGTCGAGTTTCCCCCGGCGCAGGAGCAGATTCGCGAATTTGGCGATGTCCTCGGTGGTCAGATGCAGGCCCCAGCCCCCGAAATTGGTTCCCCGCGGACAGCAGTCCCAGACTCCGGGCACAATCCCGAGCGGCTGGAACAGACGGGGCTGGAGGTACTCGCGCACGTTCAGGCCGGTGACCTTCCGGATCACGGCCGCGAGCATGTACGTGGCCCCCGAGTTGTAGCAGAAGCGTTCGCCCGGCGCATAGGTCAGCCGGGAGGCCAGAAAGCCCCGGACATAGTCGCCGTCCGGATCGCTCCGCATCGCCCCCGCCGCGCAGGCGGCATGCCCCGAGGCCATGCACAGCAGGTCGTGCAGCGTCACCTCCCGCATCCGCTCGTCGGCAACACATCCCGCATACTCCGGGAAGAAACCGGCCAGCCGGTCCCTGACGCCGAGGCGCCCCTCCCCGGCCGCGATCCCGACGGCGACGGACACAAAGCTCTTGCTGAGCGAGAACAGCATGTGCGGCTGATGCGGCCCATAGGGCTTCCACCAACCCTCGAAGCAGACCTTGCCACGGCGCAGGATCATCAGGCTGTTCAGCGAATCGAGCCGGCTCAACTGCTCCACCAGGCCACCGAGTCGTTCCGAGGATATGCCGACGGATTCCGGAGTGCTGCGCGGCAGACTGCTCATTGCTTGCCCTTGGTTCATGCCGATGGTTGCCGGGCCACAATATGGCCCCTCCGGCCACCGGAGCCAGCGGTTTGCCGGTTTCGTTTTCCATGGTTTCGCGGCCGCTTTTCCTCTTGCTTCGGGCGGGAGAGGGGATAGGGTGAGGGAGAGGCGTGATATTCCCCCGTATTTTCTTCCGGAGGTTGCCATGTTCATCGACATGCATGCCCATGCGTACCGCAAGCGTCCGCCCGGTCCCTGCCGGTTCTGCAATGTGGAGGAGCTGATCCAGCGCTACGACGAGGTGGGCATCGAGCGCGGCGCGGTGCTGCCCATCGTCAGCCCCGAAATCTATCTGCCCCAGGCCAACGAGGACATCCTCGAAATGGCCGAGCAGTATCCGGACCGGATCATTCCCTTCTGCAACATCGATCCGCGGGCGCTGACCAACGCCGTGGACGCCCCCCTCGACCGCCTGCTGCGCCACTACCGCGACCTCGGCTGCAAGGGGCTGGGCGAGGTGATGCCCAATCTGCCCTTCCTGCATCCCATGGTGCAGAATCTCTTCAAGCACGCCGCCGCCGTGGGCCTGCCCGTCATCTTCGACGGGTCCGACCAGGTGGGCGGGGACTTCGGGCTCTACGACGACCCCGGCATGCCCCAGCTCGAACACACCCTCCAGCGCTTCCCCAACCTCATCATCCTCGGCCACGGCCCCACCTTCTGGACCGAAATCGCCCGGCTCGACACGCCCGCCGAGCGCAGTTCCTGCTTCCGGCCCGACGGCGGGCAGGTAGGCTGCCGCCCCCAGGGGCCGATCAAGGAGGAGGGCGTGATGCCCAAGCTCCTGCGCCGCTATCCCAATCTCTACGGCGATCTCTCCGACCACAATCCCTGGATGGCCCTCTCGCGCGATCCCGACTACGGCCCCAAATTCGTCAACGAGTTCCAGGACCGGCTGATCTTCGGCACCGATCTCTGCTCGCCCACCATGACCCTGCCGCTGATCGACCTCCTGCTCGAATGGCGCGGCAACGGCACCATCAGCGAGGCCGTCTTCCAGAAAATCGCCCGCGAGAACGCCATTCGCCTCTTCGGGCTGGGCTGAAGAGCGGATTCCGCCGCGTGTCACGGGGTCCAGTAGGCGTCCACGGCTTCCTTGGCCAGACGCACGTAGTGCCGCCCGCGCTCGCAGTCGCCGAAAATCGTCCCGACCTCCCGTTGCGCAATCTCGAAGAGACAGCCGCTGGCCGCCTCGCAGACGCCCTTGAAGTAGGCGGTGATGGCCGCGTCGGGCAAGGGGCCGGGGTAGGTAACGAGTTCGGCGCGCGGCTTGCAGTAGTACACCACCCGGCTGCCGCGCAGGAACTCCCCGATGCGGGGCTCGTCGTTGAAGGGGGAGACGGACAGCTTGCGCAGTTTGGGCCACTTCGCCAGGTAGTCCGGCCAGATGGCGTCGACCCGCTCGCAGCAGCCGTAGGAAAGCAGGCCGAAGCGTTCCACCAGCCGATCCTGGTAGGGGAAGACGAACTCGCCGAAGGTCGCGGCCGAAACCGCCGTGGTCTCCTGCGATTCGAGGAAGCCCCAGCAGTCGGTCGTGCGCGTCGCGGCGTCCGTCGGCAGTTCGTCGGTGAAGGCGAAGGACTCCTGCGCCAGGGGGCCGGTTCCATTCGTCGGCAGCAATAACTGCTCCGCTTCGAGGAAGTCGTAGTACTGTTCGTAGACCCTGGTCGCCATTTCCATCGCCGCGTGGATGGCCTCCGGACAGTCGAACATGGCGAGGTAGTAGGCCTCCATGCCCATCAAGTGGACGAGCGGGTTGGTGATCGACCCCGGCAGGCTGTTCATGACCATCCGCACCGGCAGAATGTCCCCGAAGAGGTCTTCGACCAGCTCGCGGTGCCGCGCGGTGCCCTCGCGGTCCACTCCGAAGGACCCGCCGCGCAGCTTGTCGATCTCCTCGGCCAGGTTCTGGATGACCGGGTCGATATGGAAGCCCTGGGCGCCGACGCCCTCGGCGCGGGTGATCTTGGCGCTGATTCCGAAAGGGCGCACATAGGTGTGCCACCCCAGGTCGAAGGTCGGCGCGATGGGCGTGTCGTCGTCGAAAAGTTCGCGCCCGGCCAGAGTGCCGAGCAGCGTGCTCTCGAGTCGGCGCGCCTGCTCGCCCTGGCATTGCAGGCGCGGAGTGATGATCTCGTGGCGGAAATTGGAGAACAGCAGCCGGACGGGCGGAGCCTCGCGCCGTCCCTGCGCCTGCGCCCGCCATTGCCGCAGAATGGCCTCGTTCCGCGCCGAATTCGCGTAGTCGAGCTGCAACTGCGCCCGGTGTCTCAGAATCTCGCGGTCAGATGCCGATATGAGGTCCATGCTGGTGCCTTTCCCATGGCTGTACAAGC
>LVAZ01000470.1 GCA_001603055.1 Victivallales bacterium Lenti_02 | reverse complement strand
ACCAGATGGAAGCCGTTGCCGGCGGTGGCCATGGCCCCGAGGTTGTGGGGATACTTGGTGGACTGCCAGCCGAGCCCCCCTTTCTTCTCGAAATTGCGTTCCGACATCGCCACCAGCTCCTCCTTGGGCCAGCCGAGGAAGGCGCGGCTCATGCCGTGCGCCCAGCCCGCCACGTCGTTGTGTTCCTTCTCCGCCTCCTTGAGGGCCTGCTGGTAGGCCTCGGTCTCCTCGGGGACGAAGGCCTGGTAGAGGGCGGCGATTTCGGGACCGGTTCCCTTCGAGGTGTCGTACATGCCGATGCCGAGCTGGAGGATCGACCAGGAGTCGCCGCGCATGACGACCGTTTCGCTGCCCTCGTAGCCGCCTTCGCTCATGGACCAGTAGAACCGGAACTTGCGCCAGGGGTCGTCCCCGGCGGTGATCTGGGCGGTGTAGGCGGGCAGGAGGAAGCGGGCGATGGCGGGGATGGCGGATTTGGCCGCGAGATGGCGGGCCAGGCGCTCGGTGTCCCGGTCGCCCATCGCCTGAGCCAGGCGGGCCATGGCGAGATTGCCGGGATACTCGCTGTTCAGCATGTCGATGCCCGCCGTGCTGAAGTAGGCCTGGTTCGAGGAGCACATGAGCGCCCAGTCCTGGACGCGGGGCAGGTAGGCCCAGAGCCAGCGGGCCAGATGCCAGTTGGCCCGCACCGTGTCCCAGTCGCCGAAATACTGGGCATAGGTCCACAGGCAGTAGGCGATGACGGCGGATGACTCGTTCTGGTCAACCAGGAAACGCACCCCGTCGCGCCAGGTGACGGGCCAGACGAAGCTGACCGTGTAGTCCAGGCCGGTCCAGGGCTCGCGGCGGTAGCGGACGGTGGTCTTGTGGGGGTAGAGGTCGAGGGTGTCGCGGTAGACCTTGCGGTAATGCTCGTCGATTACCTGCCGGGCTTCGGGGGAATAGACCGGGCGTCCGGCCACGGCGGGGAAGCAGTACCACCATTTGTAGAGATCGATGCAGGGGGCGGCGAAGGGGGGGCGGAACCGCTCGCTCGACATGTATTCGCGGAGATCGGCCAGGAAGCTGTAGTGGGTGGTGAGGCCGCCGGAGGCCCGTTCCGCCACGGGCAGGGCGAGACGGCCGTGGAAGTCGGCCAGTTTCCGCACCCGGGCGTCGTCCGTGCCGGGCACCACGCCGAAATGCTCGTCGGCCACCTGCGAGACTTCGTAGACCAGGCGGTTGCCGGGTATGCCCATGAGGGGACCGTACTTGGTCGCCACGCCCAGGTCTTCAATGGTCCCCGCCACTCGCGCCAGACGGGGCGAACGGCGGTGGACCAGAGCCAGCACCGGGGGCAGGGGAGCCATGACCAGCGGCTCCGTTCCGAAGTCGTCGCGGATTTCGCGGAAGGAGAAGGTGTTGGCGATGCGCCAGAAGGGCTCGCCCGCGACCTGCTCCCCGGTTTCCTCGGCTTGGACGGGGAAGGCCAGACAGAGCCGGGCCAGACGTTTCGCCTGGGCGACCACTTCCTCGGGGATGTTGCCTGCCGCCCAGGCGTCGGTCGCGCCGGGGGCGAAGCGCCGGATGCCGAACAGCCGCCCGGTCCAGAATTCCCCTCCCGCCGCCGCGAAACGCACCCGCAGGACCTGATTTTCCAGCCGCAGGCTGAGGGGACGGCGGGCGAACTGCACGTAGCGGGGGGTGTCGCGCCCGTCGGGGCCGGGACCGGGAAAGACCAGCCACCCGGCGGAAAGCTCGCTCCCGGCGATTTCCGTGCCCGCCTGCCGCGCCTCCGCGCGCCCCGCCACTTCGCAAATCAGGGAGTCCGTGTAGACGATGATTTCCAGCTCGGCGACTGCCGTTTCCCAGAGCAGGCAGGGAGCGCCGGTCGAGATGGTGGTGGCCAGCACTTCCCGCCCTTCGCCGTCGAGCCAGCGGACTCGCTTGGCCAGCCAGTTCAGGGAAGTCGGCACGCCCCGGACGATGGCGCGGCCGGGAACCTGCGGCCCCCAGAAACCGCGGATTCCGGGCGAGGAAATCCGCCCGGTCGCGTCGAAGTTGTCCACCAGCCCACCTTCCTCGACCAGCCAGCCATAGCGGCCGAAGGTGAGGGTGTCGGGCCGTTGCGCGCACCAGTTCGCGCCGGGGTCGGCCAGCCGTCGCCGCGCGGCCTGCCCGGCATCCTTGCCGTGGACAAGGTCGTAGAGCAGGGGGAAGGTGAGCCGGTCGGCGGGCGTCAGAGCCAGTTCCTCCTGCGTCCAGGCCCGGCCCAGGCCGGCCCCGACGAAGACGACCCGGCCCTGGCCGAAGGTTCCCTCGACCACGGCGGGGGTGCCGTCGGACCACTGGGCCAGCACCCTGGCGCCGGGTTTGGCTTCGACGCGCAGCGCGCGCTGGCGGATGGGTTCGCCCGCCAGTCCCAGGGCGGCCCCGTCGAGAGTCACCAGCTCGTCGAGACGCGGGCGCTCCCGGTCGATCCGCACCGGCAGCAATTCGTCGAACACCGGGGCCAGCTTGCCGTGGCAGAGGGCCAGACCGCCCTGCTTGACGTAGGCGAGCACCTCGCCCACGCGCGGGTCCTCCTCGGTCCAGGCCTCGCTGGCCAGCAGGATGGCGTCGGCCGGCTGGCCGTCCAGCCGCCGCCGCACGTCCAGATGCTTGGCCAGGGGACCGGCGGAGAGCCAGACCCAACCCTCGGGGTCCTGGTTGTCCAGATAGGCGGCGACGGTGAGGCGGGGAAGTCCCTCGCCCGGCGCGGCACGGCGGTGGTCGAAATGGAAGGCCTGGGATTCGCCGCCGTCCCCGAAGGCGAAGCGCACCCGGTAATGGCCGTCCGCCAGGTCGGCGGGCAGGGCCAGCGGCGCGTCGGCCAGGGCTTTGGCCGGTGCCGCGAGGTGCGTTTCGCCCTTGGCCACGACTTCTCCCGCATAGGTTTCCAGGGTCCAGGCGAAATCCGCCTCGACGGGTTCATGCCACTGGTTGGCGAAACGCAGGGCGCAGGTCTGGCCCGCCGAGAGGTCGTAGCCCAGGCGTCCGTAGTCCCAGCCCTCGAAGGCCAGTTGGGAGGAGGGGGGCACCACCGGCAAATCCAGCAACGCCGCCGGGTCGGCGGCGGCGGCCACGAAGACGGCGGCCTGGCGGAACGGGGCGCTGTTCATGACCGTTTCCACGCGCAGCCGGATGTGGCGGACGGGAATGGCTTCGCCGGAGACGGTGAAGACGGTGGGTTTGCGGTCGCCCTGCGGGGCGGCGAAGGCTTTGGCGAAACTCCCCCAGCGCCGCCATTCGCGGCCATCGCGCGACACTTCGCATTCCACCTTGCCCAGCGCCAGATGCTTGCCCCGGTCCTCGCTCTCGAAACGGACCAGCGCCACCGGCGCTTCCGTCCCCAGGTCGAGACTGATGAACGCCGGCATCGGCGGGTAGCCGCCCAGCCAGACCCGCGTGTCCGCCTGTCCGTCGATCAGATGCGCCGCCTGCCCGCTGACCCCGCGGCCCAGGCTGGCGCTTTGGATGGTGGCGCGGGGCGGTTCCCCCGCCAGGGGCCGCACCGCCACATTGTCCAGCTCGAAGACCCCTTCCGGGAGGAAAAAGTCGATCCGGGCGTCCTCGGTGGTAGCGGTCGCCTGCGCCAGATAGGCGTAGCGCCGCCAGTCCGGCCCCAGCGTCGGCCCGGTGTCCAGTCCCAGCCCCGAGTAGGGGGGACTATTGCGCATGAAGGACAGGCGGATGGGGGTGGCGGTTTCCGCCCGACCCTCGAACTCGATGGCGTACCAGTTCCCCTTCTCGACCGGGAACGGTCCCTGGTAAATCTGCACGGCGGACACTGTGTTGCGCCGCCGAATTTCGAGGTGGAAAAGCCCCCCGTCGTCCCGCGCCCGCCAGGTGCCCTCGCCCTCGGCCTGGCCCGGCGAGAACCACTGGCTCCAGCCCTCGACATCCCGGTCGAACCCCCCGTTCGCGATCAGGTTCTCCCCCTGCGCCCACACCGTAGCCAAAGACAGAAAAACAAGATAAAAGGCACAGCGCATGGGTGTTATCTCCTTCACGGGTAGCGTCATTGACGAGATACGAATTGGAGAAAATCCCTTGCCTTCTCTGCTTCTCGGAAAGATCCCTCGACCCGGTCTCCGTTGCTAAATGCGACAAGTAATTCGTATTTATAGAATGGTTGATTTTCCCTAATAGAAGTTTGGCTTTCAAGAAAATCGATTGCGTCGGCTAGGGAAAGAAATTCAGTTGATGTTCCATATAGGGGGACAATGATTATCTTTTCGATCATGCGGTCAAGTCTTTTTCGTAGAGAATCGATAAAATTGTCCATCCTCTCTTGGTTTTCACATCCAATCTGTTTCTTGATCTCGTCAATCTTTTTTGAAGACAGCGATTCAATCTTCTTCACGCATTTGCGAAAGTCGTTTTCAGGCGTTTTCTCGTTAAACCGAATGTCAATATTTGCGGCCTCAAAAGCTTTAGCAAAAGTCTCGTGTGGGAAATACGCCACTTGGAAGTTGAGGGAGCGAAGTTGCTGCTGTGCGGCATCCGTAAACGTTCCAGCCAGGATCGCCCCGAGAAGAGGATTCGAGAGGTGATATTTTTCTGCAAGAGGAAGTATGGCACCTTGTATTTCCTGAGTCTTGTTTCTGGAGTGCTTTGTGTAGCTTCTCCATGCTGTCTCAACAAAGGCGACCGGTGTTCCTATTGTCTCTTTGCTCCCGTTGCGTTCGATCACATAGTCAAGATTGTGTTTGTTTCCGTATTGGTCTATCCATGTGACTCTCTTTCCTTTTCGTGCTGTGCGCGGGTTTTTCTGGCAGTCGAGAAACATATTGTTCTGTTTTGCGAAATTGCTAAGATAAGGTTCGACAAGTTCCTCCAAAAGGTTGCCGACAATTTGACCAAATTTGTGGGAATGTGATATAGCCATGTTTTATCCTTCGATCCAGAGCCGTCCCTCTTTTAGTGGGACGCGATGTTTCCGGTTTTTCCACTTGATGTTTCGGTCACGAATTTTTTCAAACTGGAAGGAGTTGAAGCCCGCAGCAACAGCCAGACTGCCAAGCCACTCGTCCACCTTGAGATAAACACCATAGGGTGCGGAATCACCAATCACAAAACAAAGACTTGCGCCGGGCTTGCAAAGGTTGCGCAATGATTGAAAAACAATTCCAAGGTCGCGGAAGTAGGCAGCGGCCATCGTGTGGTATGTTTTTTTCCCCCCTCTAGACTCCCGTATTTCGGCAAGAAGGTGGCATGCCTCTGAAAGCTCTTCCTTTATCGGTTCAAGAACAGGATCGGCAAGAATTTCAGGAAGGACAAGTTTTTCAGCGGCAGCGTGTTGCGAGCAGGAATGGATGAGGTGTTGGCGGACTGTTTTATGAAGTTGGCCCCACGAACTGACATCTCCCCAAAAAGTCATCTCAAGCCGGGTGGCATCCGCGTAGTCATAATTGTTCGGGTAAGGGGGGGAAGTAACAACGGCATCTACTTGTATATGAGATGGAATTTCTGGATGCCTAGCGTCTGTCTGGATAATGTGGGACTGGGAATTCCAGCCGTTTCGTTGAGCATACTCAATGTCTTGGAGAAGTTCTGTGGCTTTCCGTTGAAGTGCCGTGATCGGATGGATGACTGTCGATTTTTTTTTGTTTGGGAGGACATATTGCCATTGCGCCGTTCCCGCCCCGCTGCAAACGCGGAGAATAGCTGTGATCGCGAGCCAAATTAGCTCAGAAGAAGGACTCCCATTGTCGTAATCTTTCAGGAAAATTTCGCGCATGTGATGAAGTATAGAAAGTTCTTCTGGGCCGTAGCATTTTTCAAGCAATTTAGAAGGAATAGTTGAGGAGTTTTTTCTCTCTCCGTTCGCTCGGCTGAGAAACTTCAAAAAAACGTCTTTTGTTTCCCGGATGTTCGCATGTATCCCGCAGAGCTTTGCGGCGGCGATCCGATGGACAAAAGGGTGGGACTCGAAGCCCCAACAAGCCATGTTTTCAGATGCACAGGCGAGAAGAGTTGTTCCAACCCCGGCAAAGGGGTCAAGGACACAGTATTTTTCCCCTTTTGCATGTATAATCTGCCGTACCCAGTCTGCCGAAAATCCTGCGGAATAACGGTACCAACGATGGACTGGCAAAGACATGTTGTCAATAAAAGCGCCAGATCTGCCATTGAATCGAACATGAGAAAAGATCGAATTGTCGTATTCCGGAAATAATTCCGGTTGATAGGATAATGACCCCGACATAGATTCTCGCAGTCAAATTTGATGGAGGATTGGTAAGAGGCATTGCATTAGGATAGGTTCGCTTGCACCGCCTGTCAAGGCGGTGCAAGCGAACGAGGTTGCAGGCGGGCATGGCTCGGGAGATCACTCGGTTTTCTCCGCGAGCAGTTCGATCTCGGCGAGCTGGGTGGTGTCGGGGTTGCCGCTGTTCTTGATTTCGAGGCGGTAGGCGTTGTACTGGGCGGGCTGGTCGAGCTTGAAGAGCCGCTTGTGGAAGCGGGACTGCCATTTGGGGTTCTGGCGGGAGTCCACCGGCTCCCAGGTCTGGCCGCCGTCGTTGGAGCCGAGAAGCTGCCATTGGCCGGGGTCGCGGTCGGGGGCGTCGTTGGCGGTGGTGATGCTGTAGGCCGCGACGGCGGGGCGGGCGTTGTCCGGAAAATGGTACTCGATCCAGACTTCGGGGGTCTTGATGCACCATTTGGTGGCGGAGTTGCCGTCGAAGGCGTTGGTGAAATGCTCCTTCGGGAAGCCGTCGCCGCTGGCCTTGACGGTGCCCTTGTCCTTGGTTGCGAGGTTGGTGTAGCCGCTGGTGTCGTCGTTGCCGAGATCGGGCCAGATGGCGGTGTAGCCGGGTTCGCGGACGGCCCAGACCTGGGCCACATCAGCGCTGAAGGCCCCGCGCGGGGCCAGCCCGGCCCGCAGGTCGCTCTCGCTCATGGCGGCGGCCTGGCGGAACCAGTGGACCGACTGGCGGACGGCGGGGAAGGGCTGGTCGGCGTCGTGTTCATGCTCAATGGAGAAGGGGCCGGCGAAGCGCTGTCGCTTGAGTTCGGCGAGCACCCCCGCCACATCCAGTTCGCCGGTGCCGAAGGGCACGCAATGCCCGTCCTTGCCCTTGACGCTCATGTCCTTGAGGTGGAGGCTGACGATGCGGCCTTCAAGCTGCTGGAGGGCGGCGACGGGATCGATTCCGGAGCGCAGCCAGTGGCCCACGTCGACGCAGGCACCGAGCCGGGTGCTGCGGTTTTGGACAGCTTCCAGAACGGCGGTGGGTTCCCAGTAGCGCGAGGGGTTGGCGTGGTTGTGCAGGGCCACCCTGATGCGGAATTCGTCGGCCAGTTGCTCGACCAGATCGAGCTGGTCGGGGCGAGGCTCGCTGACGAGGACGGGGATGCGCATGTCGCGGGCGAACTCGAAGAGCTGCCGCCATTCCTCGGGCTTGCCGGGGGTGCAGACACCGTAGGCGGCGATGGTCATGCGGTGCTGGCGGAGCAGGGCGCGGAGGCCGGCGCGGGCGGCGGCGTCCATGGTGTAGTTGCTGGTGCCGGCGAGCCCGCCGCCGAGTTTCTGGCCGGGGTACAGCTCGATCACCCGCAGATCGAGGGCGGCGGATTTCTCGATGGTTTCGGCGACGGTGAACTTGCGGAAGGTGTAGGCCTGGACCCCGAGCTGCCAGCCGGAGGGGGCGGCGGACAGGCTGGCGGCGAGGAGTATGGCAAAAACGGACAGTCGCATGGGAGAGTCCTTTCTAGAACAGGCGGTAGGGGTGCCGGATGAAACGGTCGGCCTCGGGCAGGTCGCGGCAGGTCATGCTCGCCGCGTCCCAGTGGACCCGTTTGCCGGTGCGGATGGCGAGATTGCCGAGGAGGACGAACTCGCTGAGCGGCCCGGCGTGGTCCACCAGGTTCGAGCCGGCGGGGGTGCCGCCCTTGCAGGCGTCGATCCACTCGCGATAGTGGCCGTGCTTCACCCGTTCGAGCATCTGCGGAGGTCTGCCGATCTCGCGCATTTTCTTCTCGGGGAAGATGCGGACGCTGCCCGCGTAGCAGTCGGCCATGATGCAGGCCTTGTCGCCGTAGTAGACCTGGCCATTGTCGCGGGGAAGGTCGCGGTTGAATTCGAGTTCGCGGGGCCGGGGCGGCAGTTTCTTGCCGTCGTACCAGACCACCTTGACGGGGGGCATCTTGCCGCGCCAGCCGAACTGGTAGGTGACGATGGACCAGGTGGGGGTGGTGTCGGCGTCGGGCGCGTCGGACTGGGCCTCGACCCATTCCAGGCTGCGCCCGAGATCGAGCGCCCAGAAGGCGGCGTCCATGATGTGGCAGCCCATGTCGCCCAGGGCCCCGCAGCCGAAATCCCACCAGCCGCGCCATTTGAAGGGGTGGTAGGCGGAATGGTAGGGGCGGAGGGGCGCGGTGCCGAGGAAGAGGTTCCAGTCCAGATTGCCGGGCACGGCCTGTTTTTCGGTAGGCACGGCGAGTTTCTGGGGCCAGATGGGGCGGTCGGTGTAGAGATGGACTTCGCGGACCGAGCCGAGGGCGCCGCTGCGAATCCATTCGTAGATCATGCGGGTGCCGGTGTTGGCGTGGCCCTGGTTGCCCATCTGGGTGGCGACGCCGTACTTTTTGGCGGCGAGGGTCATCATGCGCGCTTCCCAGACGGTGTGGGCGCAGGGCTTCTGGACGAAGACATGCTTGCCCATCTGCATGGCCATCATGGCAATGGGGTAGTGCATGTGGTCGGGGGTGCTGATGGTCACCCCGTCGATCTCGTCGCCGAGGTCTTCCAGCATGATCCGGAAGTCCTTGTACCGTTTCGCCTTGGGATAGCGGGAGAAGGTTTCGGCGGCGCGCCCGAAATCCACGTCGCAGAGGCCCACGATGTTCTCGCCGGCGACCCCGTCCACATCCGAGCTGCCCTTGCCGCCGCAGCCGACGCAGGCGATGTTCATCTTGCGGTCGGGATCGACGGTTTTGCTTTTGCCCCCGAACCAGCGGAGAACGGGGAGGTCGAAGGCAGCCGCCGAGGCTCCGAGCGAGGCGACGGCACCGCTGGCGAGAAAGGCTCGTCTGGACATATCCCTGGGCATGTGGATTCCTCGTGCGCTGGGGGATGGAACGCGCCCCCGTTGCCGACTGGCCCGGGGCGGCGGCGGAAAGCTAGGAGTATATCCGCCCGCCGGGCAAACGCCAAGGGCTTGCCGGTTGAGTTGCCGCCGGGGTGGCGTAGGGTATGCCATGCTTCGCCTTCCCCGCCAACTGGTCTGCGACCCGGCCGCCCGCCGGATTCTCCGCGCCCTCCGCGCACGCGGTCATATCGCCTATCTGGTCGGCGGCTGCGTGCGCGACCAGTTGCTCGGGCGGCTGCCGAAGGACTGGGACATCGCCACCTCGGCCTCGCCCGACGAGGTCGAGGCGCTGTTCCCCCACACCCTCGGGGTTGGCAAGGCCTTCGGCGTGATTCTCGTGATCGAGGGGAAACGACCCTTCGAGGTGGCCACCTTCCGGGGGGAGAGCGAATACAGCGACGGCCGCCATCCCGACCGGGTCCATTTCTGCGACCCCGAGGAGGACGCCCGCCGCCGCGATTTCACGATCAACGCCCTGTTCTACGATCCGGAGACGGAATGCGTGCTCGATTTCGTCGGCGGGGTGGCCGATATCGAGGCCGGACGCCTGCGCACCGTCGGGGTGCCGGACGAACGCTTCGCCGAGGACCGCCTGCGTCTGCTCCGCGCCGTGCGTTTCGCCGCCCGCACCGGGTTTGCTCTGGAAGCCGACACCGCCGCCGCCATCCGCCGTCTGGCCGCGCAGGCCACCAGCGTCGCCGTCGAACGCCAGGCCGAGGAACTGGGCCGGATGCTCGCCGAGGGCAGCGCCCGCGCCGCCTTCGGCCTGCTCGAGGAAACCGGCCTGCTGGAACACGTTCTGCCCGAGGTGGCCCTCTTCCGGGGGGTCGAGCAGCCGCCCCAGTTCCATCCCGAGGGGGATGTCTGGCAGCATACCCTGCTCATGCTGGGCCACCTCGACGAAACCATCCGCCGTTCTCTCGATGCCGTCGGGGAAACCCCCTTCGCCAAAGACGGCCTGCTGTATTTTCCCGCCCGCGCCGACCGCCTGGCGCTGGCTTGGGCCACGTTGCTGCATGACCTGGGCAAGCCCGCGACCATCGCCTACGAGGACCGCATCCGCTTCAACAACCACGACCGGGTCGGGGCCAGGCTCGCCACCCGCCTCCTGCGCCGCCTGCGCCAGTCGAACCATCTGGTCGAGAGCGTCCACGAACTGGTCGCCCGGCACATGCGTTTCCCGGTTCTGCCCGAGATGCGCGAGGCCAAACGCCGCCGGTTCCTCCAGGAACCCCTGTTTCCGCTTCACCTTGAGCTTCATCGGCTCGACTGCCTGGGCAGCCACGGCCAGCTCGATGTCTACGAATACGCCCTCCCGGCCTGGGAGGAGGAACTGCGCCGTCCCCCCGTGGTCCGTCCCCCCCTCAGCGGTCACGACCTGATGGCCCTCGGCTATCCGGCCGGTCCCCGGCTGGGCAAGATGCTCGACGCCCTGCGCGACGCCGCCCTCGAGGGCGAGGCCACCACTCCCGAGGAAGCCCGCGCCTGGATTCTCCGCACCTTCCCCCCCGCCGCCGGGGAGAACTAGCGGCTGGATGAATGATGGCAGTTTGGCAAGTTTTCTTGATGCCAATCTCCAATAATGCTAAAGAAATTACCACTATTGGCCTTTTGCGACCTCTGAAATGAGGTGTTTCCGTCGTTGACAGGAGTTCGCCCAGTCATGGAGCCTGGCGGCGGTCGGTCTTGGTATTCGAGCCCTCGCCAGAGGGCGGCATATCGTAGATGGTATGAGAAGGTCAGACTCCTCCACATGGCCTACATTGAGTG
>LVAZ01000469.1 GCA_001603055.1 Victivallales bacterium Lenti_02 | reverse complement strand
CCGCCGGGTTCCCACCCGGCGGGGCGGTTTTTTCGGTCTGTGAACGAACGAACGAAGGAAGGAAGTCATTCTCTCGCGGAGGCACAACGACGCGGAGGATCAGAGAACTGGAACTCCAAACGCAAGGAACGCGCAGGCGGAGCGCCTTCCTCTTGGTTTGCAGGGTAGTGGAGGAAAATGTCTGGTTGCGTTTTCCTGGGACTTCTTGTCCCCTACTTGGCCTGGAGGCGGAGAATCTCGGCGGCGAGTCGTTCCCGGAGGCGCGGGATGGCGTCCGGATCGGGCAGGATGCGGGTGGAATGGCGGCCGCCGGGATTCGGGATGTCCACCAGGGTTTTCGCCTCCTCGATGAGCGCCCGCCCCGCCGCGTCGCCGTGCCGTTCGGCCAGGGCGGCGAGGAGGGTCAGATAGTCGTAGTCCTCGACCCCGTCGCGCGCGGCTTCGAGGCGGATGCTCGAGACGACCCCGTCGTGGCCGATGGGCGCGCCGGGATAGACCAGGAAGCCGTCGCCGTTGGGGTAGCGCACATGGTAGGCGGAGCCGGGGCGGTCCGACTGCGGGATGTAGCTGTGCCAGCCGAATTCGTAGGGGTTGTAGGTCAACCAGGCGATGCCCCAGAACTCGTAGGCCTCGGCCCCGTAGCGGAAGCAGTAGTGGGGAAGCATCCGCTCGATGGCGCAGTAGGGGGTGTCGGTACACATCTGGCCGTCAGTGGTGAACCAGATGCGGTGCCCCGCCGCCTGCTGCGCGGCCATTTCCTCGACCGGGAAGCAACCGTAGGAGCCGACGCCCCAGACATCGAGGTAGCCGTTCCACTCGGGGCAGTGCCGCCAGGTGCTCGAATAGATGGGAATGGCGGGGTCCACCTCATGGATCATGTCGCAGAGGGCCTGCATCTGCCGCCGGATTTCCGGACGGGTGAAGTGGGGTTCGTCGGAGATGTAGAGCACCAGCTTTTCCGCCCAGCCCTTGGATTTCATGTGCTCCCAGTATTGGCGCAGGCACTCCTGGTAGACCTGCTTGTACTCGGCGCGGAGAACGCCCCAGTCGGCCCCCTCGTAGGGGAATTCCCCCGCGAAGGGATGCTCGCCGAGGAAGCGTTTCGCGGGATGGGCCCAGCCGAAGAGGTAGAAGGTGTTCGGGGTGTAGGCGAAGGGCATGCCGAGTTCGTCGAAGAAGAGGGACATGGCCTCGTCGTAGGCGGCGAAGTCGGCGACGATGCGCTCGCCCTCGCGGCGGAAGACCGGCTCGGCCCGCATGCGGTCCGCAGAAATCTTCCGTTTGGCCATGAAGCGGAGCATCTCCTTCTGCGTGTCGTCCCGGGACATGCCGGGGCGGTCCCAGCCTTCGCCCCGGAAACGCAGGTCGTAGATGGCGCCGAGAGTGATGGTCTCGGGCAGGGCGAAATCCCAGACCACGACAGTGATGGGGACGCGGCGGAGCAGGGTTTCGCCGGCGAAGAAACGGACTTCCCCCAAATATTCGCCGGCGGGCGAGTCGGCGACGCTGGCGAAGGTGATCCAGAGGGGTTGGCACTCGTTGGCGGCGAGTTCGGCGGTCTGCCGGGGGAGGATCGGGTCGGGCCACCAGCCGGACCAGCCGTCCGAGCTGCCTTGGCCACTCGGAGTCATGCGCTGCCAGACGGGGGCATCCGACCGGTAGTAGCTGGTGCGGTGGTCGATGGGCACATAGCCCACCACGCCCTGTTCCAGAATGCCCAGCTCCCGCCCTGTGGCGTGTTTCGGAATCGTAAGCTCGTAGCGGAAATCCGGCACGGCGCTCGGGCTGCGCACCACCAGTTGCAGGGGTTCCTGCTCGTTCCGCGCCAGGGCGATGCGCACGGGGGCGGGGGCTGTCGGCGGCAGGTCGTCGCGGAAGATTTTGACGATGGGGTTCGCGGACCAGGCAACCAGTTCCTCGGCCCCCCCGGCGGCGCGGGTTTCGAGCCGTCCCGGCGTGGCGGAGAGGACTTCGGCGACCAGCACGCCGTCGTGCCGCACCGTGCCGGTGGCCCGCATGGTCAGATGGACTTGCAGGATGCCGCCGTCGGCGGGGATGCGGGTGACGCCGCTGGCCAGGGTCCAGTCCGAGGTGCCGCTGAGCGGGGAGCCGGCGGAGAGATGGGGCGAGGTGCCGCAGAGGCTGCCGTCGGGCTGGCGCTGGTGCGCGTGCAGGTTCACCGAACCGTTGCGGATGTCCTCGGTTTTCAGCCAGGTGGCGAACAGGTAGGAGCGGCCGGGAACGACCGGCACATCCTGCCGCCAGCCCACCCAGTCCGGCTGGCTTTCATGGGGCACGACAATCCGGGCGCAGCGCGGGCCGAAGACGCCGGGGCTGTCCAACCCGTACTGGACGCCGGCCGCTGCCTGCCTCTCGGAACTGCCCGGCCAGTGCTCGGGCAGCGGTTCGCCGGTCTCGAAACTCGGGTTTTTCACGAGGTTGGCATCGAGCGCGAGCAGGGCCGCGTAGGCGCGGGGGTCGGTGCGCTCGGTGGTGGGCAGGAAGACCTGGTCCGAGGGAATCGCGCTGCCCAGGCGGACTTCGCCGCCGGACCGCGCGGCCGCCGCCGCGTCCCGCGCCACGTAGAGCCAGTAGGTTTGCACGGACTGGGCGGGGAGCGAGGCGGGGAAGAGCAGGTTGCCGTTGAGCAGGGCGAAGGGGACGGGCTGGCCGTCCCGCATGAGGCGCAGGTGGGCGGCGGCGGCGCTGCCGCGCAGAGCCTCGCCGAGATCGCTGTGAACCAGGGTGTGCGGTCGGTCGGCGGCTTCCGGGTTGGCGGCTTGGACGGCCAGCCGGCGGGGCCAGTCGGCGGCGGGCAGGTCCCATTCCTCCCGGGGGGCCTCGAATTGCATGGGACAGGGTTCGGCGGGCTGGAGGCTGACGACCAGGGGGTCGGGGGTGTCGCAGGTGATGGCGAGGCTGTCGTACCAGGCGGTGCCGGTGCCCCAGAGCACGGTGCCCACGGTCATCTGGTTGGCTTCCTCGGGGGCGGTGAAGGTGAAGGTCACCTGCCGCCAGTCGTAGGTGCCCTCGCCGGTTTCCTGGAGGGGGGCGTGCAGCATGGGTTTGGCGGCGTTGCCCACATGCAGGAACCAGCCCACGCGCCCGACGGCGTTCTCGGCCCGCGCCCAGGCGGTGATGGTGTAGTTCGCGCCGGGGACGATGGCCAGCCGGGAGCGGTGGACCGATACCCAGTTCGGCTCGGCCCCAGGAGCGACCACGGTCTTGAGGCATTTCGCCCCGGACTGGGGGTTTTCCGCGACCCAGTAGTTGCGGTGCTGGTCGTCGGTGCTCTTCTCGCTCCAGCCATCGGGCATCGGCCCGTCACCCCGCTCGAAGTCCCCGTTCAGGTCGCCGGAGGCCAGAGTCCGCAGGAAATCGGGCACGCCCCAGGCCGAGGGATTGTCGAAATAGACGAAATACCGCTTGCTCTCGCGGGGACCGCACTCGACCGGCAGATGCAGGGAGGCCCCGGCGGGAACCGGGCCCCGGGTCAAGGACTGGCCCGTCGCCGAAACCACCGCGAAGAGCAGGTCGGTTCCGGCCTCGTCGATCACGCGCAGGGTGTCGATGCGCTGTCCCGCCAGGGCTTCGGCAGGAACGGCCACCGGCTGGCCGGAGACGGGATTGCCGCTCTGGTTGGCGACGACAACCGGCAGGCGCTGCCGCCAGTAGTCCCCGCGGCCGAGATACAGCGGATGGTGCCAGGCGGCGGAGGCGGAGAGGGCGGCGAAGGCGAGGGCGAGCAGACAGCGCATCATGGAACTCCCGGGTTGCGGCTGGGCGGGGCTCAGTAGCCTTTTTCCCACTGCGGTTCGATGTCGGCGGCGATGCTTTCGGTCACGTACACATCGGTGCGCAGGGTTTGTAGGATGGACTGGGGGAGGAGGGGGGTGACGGGGCCGTGGAGGACCAGACGGCTGGTGAGGCGCTGCCAGGAGGCGAAGGAGCCGTCCACGGTGATGC
>LVAZ01000468.1 GCA_001603055.1 Victivallales bacterium Lenti_02 | reverse complement strand
GGTTGCCGCTAGATGTCCATCAGCTCTTTTTCTTTGGCTTCCATGGCCTTGTTGATCAGCTCGACGTAGTCGTTGGTGAGTTCCTGGATGTCGTCGAGCATGACCTTGAGGTCGTCCTCGGTGAGTTCGGAGGCTTTTTCGGCCTTTTTGGCGGCCTCGTTGGCGTCGCGGCGGACGTTGCGGACCTCGACCCTTCCCTCCTCGGCGCGCTTGTGGACGAGGCGGACCATGTCCTTGCGGCGCTCCTCGCTGAGTTCGGGGATGGGGAGGCGGATGACTCTGCCGTCGCTGACCGGGCTGATGCCGATGTCGGAGCCGAGGATGGCCTTCTCGATTTCCTTGACCGCGTTCTGGTCCCAGGGCTGGATGACGAGGAGCCGGGGCTCGGGGGCGGTGATGGAGGCGATGTCCTTGAGGCGGACCGTCGAGCCGTAGTATTCGACGGAGATGCCCTCGACGAGGGCGGGGGAGGCCTTGCCGGTGCGGACCGCCTGGAATTCGTGCTTCATGACGGCGAGCGCCTTGTCCATGCGCTCCTGGGTTTCGTCGAGGAGTTTGTCGATGTTGGGCATGGGGAATCCCCTTCCTGCTGGTGGGGTGGGCTCACCCCTGGTTCGTTTCTTTGCCTAGCTCGGGTCGGAGCAGACGAGCGTGGCCTGGTCGAGGTTTCCCTTGACCACTTCCGCGAGCACGCCGTCCTGGGCGAAATTGAACACGACGATGGGGATGTCGTTGTCCATGCAGAGGCTGAAGGCGGTGGAGTCCATCACCTGGAGGCGTCGGCTCAGGGCCTCGCGGTAGGTGATGCGGGGGAAGCGGACCGCGCTGGGGTCGCGTTTGGGGTCGGCGGAGTAGATGCCGTCGACCTGGGTTCCCTTGAGAACGGCGTCGGCCCCGATTTCGCAGGCCCGGAGGGCGGCGGTGGTGTCGGTGGTGAAATAGGGATGGCCGGTGCCGGCGGCGAAGATGACGACTTTGCCCTCGGCGAGGAGCCGGTTGGCCAGCCGGCAGTCGAAGCCCTGGACCACGCCGGGGATGGGCATGGCCGAAAGGATTTCGGCGGGGGTGCCGGCGGCTTCGAGGGCGTCGCGCATGGCCAGGGCGTTCATGATGGTGGCCAGCATGCCCATCTGGTCGGCGCAACTGCGGTCCATGCCCCGGCGGCTGCCGCTCTGGCCGCGGAAAAGGTTCCCGGCACCGATGACCAGGGCCAATTCGGTGCCGAGTTCGGTGATTTGCCGGAGCCGCCGGGCGGCGGCGACGACGGCTTCCGGCTCGATCCCGAAGGGCGTGTCGCCCTTGAGGACTTCGCCGCTCATCTTCAGGAGTACGCGCCGGAAGCGGAGGTCGTTGGGCATAGTGGGCCGGGGTGGTGGGGGCTAGATTTCCTCGCCGACCTGCCAGCGGAGGAAGCGCTTGACAGTGACCTTGGGCGCGATCTTGGCGAAGCACTGCTTGTCGTCCTTGACCCAGGGCTGCTGGGTGAGGCAGACTTCGGTGTACCACTTGCTGATCTTGCCCATGACGATCTTGTCGACGATGTTGGCGGGCTTGCCGACCACCTGGGCCTCGGCGATTTCGCGCTCTTTGGCGAGCAGGTCGCCGGGGACGTCGGCGGGGCCGATGAAGCGCGGGCTGAAGGCGGCGATGTGGAGGCAGAGGTCGTGGAGCAGCTCGTCGTCGGCGGGGCCTTCGACTTCGGCGAGGACGCCGATCTTGCCGCCCATGTGGAGGTAGCTGGAGCAGGTGCCGGCGACTTTCCAGCGGGCGACGCGGCGGACCTGCATGTTCTCGCCGATCTTGCCGATGAGGGCGGTGATCTCGGCCTTGGTGGCCTCGGCGACGGTTTCGGAGACGCAGCCGTCGGCCTCGAGGGCGGCGGCGCAGGCGACGACCTTGGCGGCGAAGGCCTGGAAGTCGTCGGTCTTGGCGACGAAGTCGGTCTCGCAGAGGACCTCGGCGAGGACGGCGACGCCGTCCGTGACCTGGGTCAGGACGCGGCCTTCCTTGGCGGAGCGGTGGGCCTTCTTCTCGGCCTTGGTGATGCCGGCCTTGCGCAGCTCCTCGATGGCGGCTTCCATGTCGCCGTTGGTGGCTTCGAGGGCCTTCTTGCATTCCATCATGCCGACGCCGGTCTTGTCGCGCAGTTCCTTGACGATTTTGGCGGAAATGTCAGCCATACGGATATCCTCGGAGTTGGGTGCGGTTTCGGGGCGGCGGCCTCTATTCCTCGTCGTCGGTCGCGTCGGCCGCGTCGGCCTTGGCGGTTGCCTTGGGCGCGGGGATTTCCTCGGGAACGGAGACGTCGACGTCCTCGTTCTTGCCGCCGAGGTTGAGACCTTCCATGACGGCGGCGCCGAGGGTGTCGACGATGATCTTGATGGAGCGCAGGGCGTCGTCGTTGCCGGGGATCAGGTAGTCGATCATTTCCGGGGAGCAGTTGGAGTCCACCAGGGCGACCACGGGGATGCCGAGCTTGTGGGCTTCGCGGACGGCGATGTGGTCGTGGCCGACGTCGATGACGACCAGGGCCTGGGGCTGGCGCTTCATGCCCAGGATGCCGCCGAGGGTGCGTTCGAGTTTGCCGCGCTCGCGGCGGAGGTTGGCGGCCTCCTTCTTGGGCAGGGCGGCCATGGAGCCGTCCTCCTCCATCTTGCGCAGCTTGGTGAGGTAGCCGATGCGGGTGAGCATGACGCTGTGGTTGGTGAGGGTGCCGCCGAGCCAGCGGTCGCACATGCTGAACATGCCGGTCTTTTCGGCCATTTCGCGGACGACTTCCTGGGCCTGGCGCTTGGAGCCGACGAAGAGGATTTTGCCGCCGTTGCTGGCGGTGTCGCGGAGGAAGGCGCAGGCTTCGGCGAGCTGGCGCATGGTCTTGGTGAGGTCGAAGATGGTGATGCCGTTGCGGGTGCCGAAGATGTAGGGCTTCATCTTCGGGTTCCAGCGCTTGGTCTGGTGGCCGAAATGGACGCCGGCTTCGAGCAGGTCGGTGATCGCGGTTTTCTGCACGGTTTCTTCCTTTTGCGCTCTTCGTGGAATCGTTTTGCTGGGGCCGTTCGGCTCCGAAACGTTCCGGGGGGCCAAGTGTCGGCGTCGGGTCGGTGGACCCGGTCCCGGCCACCCGGCCGGGACATGGGGACGCCATGCGGGGAGTCGCGTACTATAGTCGGGGAATCGGGCGGCGCAACGCCGCCCGTTCCGGAATGGCCGCTAGATCATCACGAGGAGGACGATTCCGAAGGCCATGACGAAGATGGCGACGGTTTCGATGATGCCGAGGGCCATGAGGTAGTTGGTGAAGCCCTGGCCGGTTTCGGCGAAGGCGTCGCAGGCGCCGGCGGCGGCGCGGCCCTGCATCCAGGCGGAAACGCCCATGGCGATGCCGGCGATGGTGCCGAGGACGAGGAAGACGGGCCAGAAGGGGCCGAATTCCCCGGCCTTGGCGAAGATGAGGAACATGAGGATCATGCCGTAGATGGTCTGGGAGAGGGGGGCGCCGGCGAAGACGGCGAGCTGGAAGGGGGCGGGGCGGTCCTGGGCGTAGCATTTTTTCCAGGCACCGACGGCGGCGGCGCCCGCGGCGCCGCAGCCGAGGGCGGAGCCGACGGCGGCGAAGCCGATGGCGGCGAAGGCACCGGCCTGGGTCAAGGCTTGCTGGAGGGGGGTGGAATCCATGGTTGAGTCTCCTTTAGTTCGAATCCGCGTTGTGCAGTGGTTGGTAGGGTTTGCCGCTCCAGGTCAACTCCATGTGGTTGGAGAATTCCAGGGTGTTGAGGCGGATGCCGTGCACCAGCACGCCCATGAAGGCGAGGGCGATGTTGAGCAGATGGCCGAAAAGAATGACGATCGCCGTTGCCGGGAAGAGCCAGGGGCTGAGGCCGAGGACCATGATTCCCATGTCGTTGAAACTCTTGGCGATGTAGAAGCTGGAGAGGCCGACGGCGAAGAGCCGGATGTAGGAGAGCACATCGACGAAGCTGCCGATGAAGCTGAAGGGGAGGTTGAGGACTTCGCCGATCTGGCTCCATTTGACGCCGAAGAGGAGGATGAGCACGAGTCCGAGGCCGTAGAGGGTGCCGCCGAGGACGAGGGGGAAGCTGCCCTTGCTGACCACCAGCTCGACGGCGGTGAAGAAGTTGCCCCAGACGAGGAGCCCCCAGCCGATGTGTCCCAGGGCGGCGAGGTCCCTCCGGATCCAGGCTTTCCAGGCGCGTCCCAGCGAGAGGTGCAGGGCGGCGATGAGGAAGCAGAGCCACTGGATGTGCCGCTGTCCCAGGTCGCCGTCGAACCAGGCGAAGCCGCGCATGAGCCGGGGCAGGTGCTCCTTGGGGATGGCGAACCAGGTGCCGTTGAGGGCGCCCCAGACGAGGGCGGCCGCGCTGAGCAGGATGAAGAGGCCCGCGGCGAGTTTCTTTTTGGGATCGCTGGTTTTGCCGCGGGCGTAGAGCCCGGCCGCCAGGAAGATGGCCCCGTAGGCGGCGTCGCCGACGATCATGCCGAAGAAGAGGGTGAGGAAGAGAAGGACGCAGACGGAGACGTCGTTCTCGTTGTAGGCGGGGGCGATGCCGATGAAGTCGAACAGGGGTTTGGCGATGCGGAAGATGCCGAAGCGGTCGTAGTCGATGAAGGTGGGGACCTTGGGGTCGGCGGGGTCGGCGGGGAGGTGGCGGAGCGCCCAGCCCGCCTTGGCGGCGGTGTCGGCGAGGGCGGGGAGGGCGCGTTCGGGGATGTAGCCCTGGAGCCAGGCGAGATGCTCGTCCTGCCC
>LVAZ01000467.1 GCA_001603055.1 Victivallales bacterium Lenti_02 | reverse complement strand
GCGGACATCAGTTGGCGGCGGGCCAGAGTCTCCCGCCAGAGGTCGTCGCCGGCGAGGCGTTCGAGCCGGTCGCGGAGGGCGGTGGGTGAGCGTTCGGGGAACACCGCCTCCGGCTCGCCCACGACTTCGGGAATCGCGCCCGAGTCGGAGCCCAGGACCGGCACGCCGCAGAGCATGGCCTGGGCGAGGACCAGACCGAACTGCTCCTTCCAGTCGGGCATGGTCCGCGAAGGCAGGATGAGACCGTCCATGGCCCGCAGCCAGGCGGGCATTTCGGCCACGGGACGCTGCCCGGCGAAGACGACTTTCCCGCCCAGTTCCCCGGCCTGTTTTTCGAGGGCTGGGCGCAGGTCCCCGTCGCCCACCAACAACAATGTCCAGGGCCGGGCGAGGCGCAGGCCCGCCAGGGCGGCGAACAGATCCTCAAGGCCCTTGGCGGCGGCGAGCCGTCCGGCATAGCCGAAGACGAAGCCCTCGGCACCGATGTCGCGGCGCTCCCCTTCGGGCCGGAATTGCTCCTCGTCCACGCCCAGCTCGGTCTGGACGAGGACGGGGCCGGGATAGTCCGCCTCGCGGAGCAGGCGGGCGGCTTCGGCATTGCCGCCGATGGCGGCGTCGGTGCCGATGCGGACCCGTTGCCAGAACCAGCGTTTCAGCCACTGGCGGCGGCCGCCGAGAATGGCCAGGTTGTTCCAGGTGAAGAAGGCCAGTTTGGCGCGGGGGGCGAAACGGTTCCGGCACCAGATGGCTTGCTGGAGGAGCAGGCTGAACTCCTCGCCGTAGGCGATGATCGCGTCGGGGGGAACCGCGCGCAGGGTCGCGTCGAGCGAGCGGAACAGATAACGGCCCCAGTGCCGCCGGTCGGTCACGGGCAAAGGCGTCACCCGGAAACGTTCCTCGGCGATCTGCGGCGGGCGCGCGGTTTCCGGGCGTCCGAACCAGTTGCTTTCCCAGGTCTGTGGAACGACCAGATGGACGGCGACCGGATGGTTTTCCGCCAGCTTGCGCCAGCGGCCCCAGACCTCCGGCTGCACCAGCGCGTGGCCGTAGACGGTCAGGCAGATCGGGTTCGGGGGGTTCACCGGCGCAGCTCCTCCGCCAGTTGCAGCCACGTTTGCAGCCGGTGCGCCAGGGTGTGTTCGGCCAGACAGCGCCGCTGGCCCGCCGCCGCGATGCGGGCGCGGGCGGAGTCGTCGTCCAGAAAACGCTGCGCGGTCCGCACCAAATCCCCGGGATTCCGGTAGCAGGCGATTTCCTCGCCGTCGCGGAAGAGGACTTCGGCCTGTTCGCGGCTGTGCTCGGTCAGGAGAAAGGCCCCGCAGCCGGTGGCCTCGAAGGTGCGCAGATTGTTGGCCCCCTTGCACTGGGTGACCAGGACATTGATGGCGATGCGGCAGCAGCGCAGGGCCTTGGCGTAGTCGAGACCGGCCAGGAAGCCGCCGCGGAGGCAGCGGCGGAGGGGATCGTCCGCCGCCAGGTCCCGGTCCCAGTCGGGACCGTAGACGGCGAGATTGCGCGGGGCCAGCGGGCGCAGCATGGCGGCCCGCTCCGGGGAGAAGCGGCCGACGAAGAGGAGGTCGGCGTCGAAGCGCGCGTGGTCCGCCGCCGTGAGCGGTTCCGTCAGCGCGAAGCGTTCGGGAATGAAGAACATGGGCATATACTCGACGCGAGGGCAGCCCATGGCGAGCAGAGGGACGACAAAGTGCTCGGCCAGGGTGCCGAAGCAGTCGTAGAAGGGAATGCCGCGAATGAGGTCCATCGAGGTGTTGGGGGCCCAGAAGGGATGGTCCATGTCCCAGTTGAACAGCAGGGCGCCGCTATTCCGCTTCAGCCGGGCGAGCGTGCGCCAGCGGATGTTCTCCCCCTTGGAGACCAGCACGACATCGGGGCGCCAGGTGGCGACGCGGCGGCGGAGCATGGCGTTGACGATCCAGTTGTTCCAGTGGACCCAGCCCAGAGCGCGGAAGAAGCGGGGGCAGTTCCACACGGTCTGGCCGCCGACGGGGAGGTGCATGGCTTTGTTGTCCACCACGTCCACCTCATGGCCCCCCGCCGCCAGCACCTCGCGGTAGTAGCGGTACACCGTGTCGAAGGGCCCCTTGCCGGGTTCCCAGGCTTCGTTGACGAAGAGCAGTTTCATGGGTTCATTCGGCCAGTCTGCGGAAGCCCTCGTGGCTGGCGCGCAGCTCGTCGTAGGTTCCCTGGGCTTCGATGCGCCCGTCCTTCACATAGAATATGGTGTCGCACTCGCGGACGGTGGAAAGCCGGTGGGCCACCATGAGAATGGTCCGCTCGCCCTTGAGGGCATGGACGGACTCGACGACGGCCCGCTCGGTCTCGGTGTCGAGGGAGGAGGTGCCCTCGTCCATGACGAGAATCCTGGGCTGGTGGTAGAGGGCGCGGGCGATGGCGATGCGCTGGCGCTGGCCGCCGGAGATGCGCACGCCCCGCTCGCCCACCTTCGTATTGATGCCCTGGGGCAGTTCCGCGACCGTTTGCCGGAGCTGGGCGGCGTCGATGGCCGACTCGATGGCTTCCCGGTCCCATTGTTCGGGATGGACGCCGAGGGCGACGTTGGCGGCGACCGAGTCGTCGAGCAGGGTGATTTGCTGGGGGATGTAGCCGATGGTAGCCTGCCAGGCGCGCAGACGGGGCTGGACGTCCTCGCCGTCGAGCAGAATCCGGCCCTGGTCGGGCTGCAGGATGCCCATGACCAGATCGAGGATGGTGCTCTTGCCCGAGCCGGTGGGGCCGACGAAGCCGACGCAGGCCCCGCAGGGGATGCGCAGCGACACGTCGTGCAGCACAGCCGGCCGCTCGGGCAGGTAGCGGAAGAAGACATGGAACATTTCGAGGACCGAATCGGGCTTCAGGGGCAGGGGCGCGGCCGGCGGCGGCAGCACAATGCCCGTACTGGCGCCAAGCTCGGCCAGGTCGTCCGCCACCACGTCCACGCTGGCCAGATTGTAGCGGATTTGGGTGAGGCTGCCGACGAATTCGGTGGCGCAGCCCTTGAGCCGCCCGAGGGCGACGGTGAAGAGGGCCAGAGTGGGCATGATCGCCTCGAGGCCGCGCCCGCCGCGGATCATGACGACCATCACCATAAGCAGCCCGCCCACCACCACGAACTCCATGATGGGCCAGGTCGAGCGCCGGGCCGTGTCGCGCCAGCGCTGCGAGCGGGCCATGTTCTCGGCGAAATGGTGGAAGAGGCGGGTGAATCCCCCCTCGCGTCCCATGATCCGCAGTTCCTTGAAGACCGCGAACCCCTCGTTGACGGTCCGGTACTGGCCGCCGCGCATGGCCTGCTCGATTTCCCCGGCCCGTTTCAAGCTGGCGTCCACGCACCACAGGAAACCCCCGCCCGCGCAGCCGATCAACGCCAGCGCCGCCAGCCCGATCAGCGGCTCGAACCAGACCACCATCGCCACCACTGCCACGATCACGATGCCCTGGCGGAGCGCGGTCAGCAGCGGATTGAGCACTTCGGAAATGACCCGCTCGACCTCCTGGGCGGCGTTGCGCAGCAGCTCGGCGGAGTTGCGGCGCAGGTGGAACTGGTAGGGAGCGGCCATGTAGGCGGCGAAGAGGCGGTGGGACAGCTCGACCTGCCGGTTGCGGGTGATGCGGTCCTGGATGTAGTAGCTGCCCATCAGGTAGGCCGTGCGCAGGGCGAAGAGGGCGAGCAGGGCCAGTGCCCCCGTCAGCAGCGTGCCCGAGGCGCTCTGCGCCCCGAGCCGCTCCAGAATGCGTTCCGCCAGGGGATAGTCGGCCACCGATTCCGGCCGGGCCAGCAGCATCACGAACACCGGAATCGCGCCCAGCCCCACCAGCTCGAAGACCACCGCCCCCAGCATCAGCAGCAGAATCACCCCGAAGCGGACCCAGTCCGAAAAATGGAACAAAACCAGGAGTTTCTTGAATTTCGCGATCATGCGGAGGATTTTTTCGGGGTTGGGGGCAGAAGAATCAGATCGTCCGTCGCCGCCTGCAAGATGACAGCTTCTCCGAATTCTGCCACCGGGCGGAGCGGCGGGATGCCGTCCCGCAGGGCCAGTTCGTTCACCTGCAAGACCGAGGCCAGCGTCTGGCCATGGTGGCGGTTGACCAGAATCCAGCAACGCCCGGCTGGTTCCGGCGGCCGGGTCAGCAGCTCGCTGGGCATTCCCCGCCGTTGCAGATGGTAGAACAGCGGCCCGTCGGTCGGCCCCTGGAGGAAGACCCGGTCACCGGTAATCCGCGCGCCCGCGACCCGCGACCCGCGCCGCCAGCGGCGGCCGGGAGCAGGAGCGGCTTGGTCGGCAGGAG
>LVAZ01000466.1 GCA_001603055.1 Victivallales bacterium Lenti_02 | reverse complement strand
GTCATCCGACCCGCGAAGAACTGAATGCGCTCGCCGAGCAGCAACTGGCCGCCTTGGGCGAGGTGCTGAAGCCGAAGGACCGCATGGCGATTCCGTCCCAGGAGATGCCCGCCCAGGACCCGGCGGTGCGGCGGTGCAACACCTCCGAAGTCGCGCTGGGCTACAGCGAAGCCCAGGCCCGGCTCGAAGCCCAGCGCTGCCTGCGCTGCAAGAACCAGCCCTGTGTCCAGGGCTGCCCCGTTTCCATCCATATCCGCGATTTCGTGACGGCCATCGCCGAGGGCGATTTCCAGCAGGCGGTGGACACCATCAAGCTGACCAGCCTGCTGCCCGCCATCTGCGGCCGGGTCTGCCCGCAGGAAACCCAGTGCCAGGCGGAATGCACCCTGGGCAAGAGTTTCAAAGACCCGCTGCAGTCGGTGGCGATCGGCCGGCTGGAGCGTTTCGTGGCGGACTGGGAGCGGGAGAAGGGGACCATCTCGGTGCCCGAGGTGAAACCGCCCACCGGCAGGAAGGTGGGGGTGGTGGGCAGCGGCCCGGCCGGGCTGGTGGTGGCCGCCGACGTGCGCCGCGAGGGCCACGAGGTGACGGTGTTCGAGGCCTTCCACAAGTTCGGCGGGGTGATGCTCTACGGCATTCCCGAATTCCGCCTGCCCAAGGAAATCGTCCGCCGCGAGGTCGAGACCCTGCGCGCGATGGGGGTCGAGCTGATTCCCAATTTCGTGATCGGGCGGACCCGCAAGCTGATGGACCTGCTGGAGAAGGACGGCTACGACGCGCTCTTCGTGGGCACCGGGGCCGGCCTGCCGAATTTCATGAACATCGAGGGCGAGAATCTGGTGGGGGTGTTCTCGGCCAACGAGTATCTGACCCGCGCGAACCTGATGCGGGCCTACGAGAAGGACCGGGCGGCCACCCCCATCGCGAATTCGCGCAAGGTGGCGGTGCTGGGCGGCGGCAATGTGGCGATGGACGCCGCGCGCACGGCGCTGCGCCTGGGGGCCGACGAGGTTCACCTGATCTACCGCCGCACGGAGAAGGAGATGCCCGCCCGGGTCGAGGAAGTCGAGCATGCCCGCGAGGAGGGCGTCCAGTTCCACATGCTCCAGAACGCCAAGCGGATCATCGGCAACGAGTACGGTCTGGTGACGGCCATCGAGTGCCTGCATTACGAACTCGGCGAGCCGGACAGCTCCGGCCGCCGCCGCCCGGTCGAGATCAAGGGCAGCGAGTTCGTCTTCGAGGTGGACACGGTGATCGTGGCCATCGGCAACAGCTCGAATCCCCTCATCAAGCAGACCACGCCGGGGCTGGAGACGACCAAGTGGGGCACGCTGGTGGCCGACGACGATGGCCAGACCACTATTCCCCGCGTGTTCGCGGGCGGCGACATCGTGCTGGGTGCCGCCACGGTCATTCTGGCGATGGGGCAGGGGCGTCGCGCCGCCGCCTCCATCAACCGCCTGCTGGCCGGCGAATAGGCACGGAATTCTTGACCACCGCCATCCGCCGGACGGGTCCGCGCAGGATGGCGGTGGTTTGTCTGCGCCTCAGAAGAAACAAGTGGCGGTGATGCTGCCGAACTTCTGGCCGCTGTCCTGCTGGTCGAATTCCAGCGAGCGCATGACGTGGGCGTAGGCGATCTGGCAGCGTCCCCAGCGGACGCCGACGCCCATCTCGGCGGTCCCGACGAAGGGTCTGCGGTCGACCGACGGGCTGTTGCGGAAGGTGTTGCCGTCGAGGAAGAGGTCGTGGGCGACCGCGTAGCCGTGCAGCCCGGCGAAGACGAAAAAGCTGCAATTGCCCCAGCCCCTTTTGAACTCCTGCTGGTTGCCGGTGACGTAGCCGGATTCATCGATGCGCAGGGAGTGAAAATCCCGGGGCATGCGCCAGCCTGCCCGCAGGGTGGCGCCGAGGCTGGCGTCGGTGCGGATGTTGCCGAGGGTGACCCCGAAGTCGGGCATGAAGTCGCTGCCCCAACCATCGGCGGCACCCCAGGAGGCAAGGCGTTTTTTGTAGAGGTAGCTCAGGCGAATGCCGGGTTCGGTGCGCAGTTGGTTGTCCCAGCCCTCCGGCCAATCGAGACTGCGCAGGCGGTGGATGTATTTCTGGGCATCCTCGGCCAGGGATTCGGGGCCGACGATGCCGAGCTGGAGTTCGAGCTTGTGGAGGACCGTGTCGCTTTTGTGGTGGAGGGAGAGGCCGAGGTAGAGCCAGCCGCCCCAGGGATGGTCGTCCGGCTGGGGCGCGGCGATGGTGATGTCGCGCGGGGTGTAGATGCTCTGCCCCAGGGCCAGCCCGATGTTGTTTTGATAGCCCGGCTGGCCGAAAAACGGCACCCAGCCGTAGACTCGCCTTGCCCAGCCGGGTAGATTTTCCGTTTCGATGTCCTTGGAGAGCAGGCTCAGGCGCATGCCGTTGGTGTAGTAGCGGTCGGTCCGCACGAACAGATCGTTGTCGAAGTGGACGCTGCAACTGAAGGGGTCCCGGAACCAGAATCCCCATTTCTGCTCGTCGGCCGACAGGTGCGCGGCAAGCGTGGCCAGGGCGACAAAAAGCAGGCAGCGTTTCATCAGTCGTTCCTCCGGTTTCGATGATTGCGCGGACCGTATCGCCGGCAATGGCGGATGCAATGCCTACTTCCTGGTCAGCCGCCAGCAGCGGTGGGCTCCCTGCTGGAGGAAATCGGGTGGGAGGGTCTGGTTGGTGATCTCGCGGCAGTCGGCGGCGAGTTCGAGGTCGGCGGCCTCGAACTTGAACTTGCGGCGGTTGGTCGAGAACAGGCAGATGCCGCCGGGCCGGAGGGCGCGCAGGGTCAGTTCGAGCAGGGCGCGGTGGTCGCGCTGCACGTCGAAGACGGTTTCGGTGGATTTGCTGTTCGAGAAGGTGGGCGGGTCCACGACGACGAGGTCGCAGGATTCCGGGGCGAGTTCCTGGAGGAAGGCCACCACGTCGGCGCGCACCAGCCGGTGCCGGCGTTCGTCGGTGAAGCCGTTGAGCTGGAAATTCCGCCGGGCCCAGGTGAGATAGGTGGCGGAGAGGTCCACCGAGCAGGTCGTGCGCGCGCCGCCCGCCGCCGCGTAGACGGAGAAGGAGCCGGTGTAGCAGAACAGGTTCAGGACGTCCTTGCCCGCCGCCAGTTTGCGGACCAGCTCGCGGGTCTGGCGATGGTCGAGAAAGAGCCCGGTGTCGATGTAGTCGCTCAGATTCACCTCGAACTGGAGTCCCCCCTCGTGGGCGACGAGGAGGTTGGCCTGATCGGCGACCCGCTGATGCTGGGTGGTGCCTGCCTGGCGTTCGCGGGCCTTGAAGAAGGTGTTGGCGCGGGGGACTTCGAGGGTGTCGGCGGCGGTGTCGGCCATCAGTTGGAGCCAGGCGTCGTGCTGCCCGGCCACATGGGTGTCCTCGCGGACGTATTCGCTGATGTGCAGGCAATCCTCGTAGCGGTCCACCACGAGGGGCACGCCGGGGACGTCGCGGTCGTAGAGCCGATAGCAGGTGATGCACTGGCGGGTGGGCCAGCGGCGCAGGTGGTGGGCACGTTTTTCCAGGCGGCGGCGGAAGGTTTCCGCCTGCTCCTCGGCCCGCTCCGGCAACCCCCCGAAAGCGGCTTGCAGGCTCGGGGCGGGGGCCTCCTCGCCGGCTTTGGGCGGGCGGGGGCCGTGGAACTGGTAGTAGGTGCATTCGATGCGGCCGTTGTAGAGCTTCCGCCGCCGGTCGGCGGGACGGCCCACGATGGTCTCGAAGGTCGGATGGGAGGTGATGACGTAGTGGGACCAGGTGGGGAAACCGCCCAGCACGGCGGGGAGCACCCGGTAGAGTTCCTCGACCTCGCGCTGGTCGCCGAGGCGTTCGCCGTAGGGGGGGTTGGTGACGATGCAGCCGTATTCCGCCTCGCAACGGAGGTCGCGCGCGTCCTGCTGCCGCCACTCGATCTGGCTATCGACCCCGGCCAGCTTGCCGTGCTGCTGGGCCAGACGGAGGACGCCGGGATCGATGTCGCTGCCCACGATGCGCAACGTCACGTCTCGGCGCGCCCGGTCCTGGGCCTCGGTCCGCGCCTCCCGCCAGAGTTTGGCCGGGATGGCGGGCCAGGCCTCGGCGGCGAAGGCGCGGTTCAGGCCGGGAGCCAGATTCAGGCCGATGAGCGCGGCCTCGATGGGAATGGTGCCGCTGCCGCAGAAGGGATCGAGCAGGGGCCGGTCGGGACGCCAGTAGCTGAGCTGGATCAGGGCGGCGGCGAGGGTTTCCTTGATCGGGGCCAGGCTGGAGCGCGGGCGGTAGCCCCGCTTGTGCAGGCCGATCCCGCTGGTGTCGATGGTCAGGCAGACCTGATCGGCGAGCAGGCTCACCTCGATCTGGAACTCGGCCCCGGTCTCGGGCAGATTCTGCACCCGGTGGGCCTTGAGCAGGCGTTCGGCAATGGCCTTTTTCACCAGCCGCTGGCAGGCGGGGACGCTGCTCAGTTGCGAGCGCACGGATTTTCCGCGCACCGGGAAGGCGGCGTCCGCCGGCAGCCATTCCTCCCAGGGCAGGGCGGCGGCACCGTCGAACAACTGCCCGAAATCGGTGGCGGGGAAGCTCCCCAGCTCGACCAGCACCCGGTCGGCCGAGCGCAGCCAGAGATTGGTCCGGCAGATGGCCGCCCGGTCGGCGACGAATCGCACCCGGCCCGCATCGGCGCGGGTTTCGGCATAGCCGAGGTCCTTGAGTTCCCTGGCGACAACCGCCTCCAGGCCGAATGCCGCCGTGGCGATGAGATGATCGGGCATAGTGTCCAGACAGTGAAAGGGTGAGAACGCGAAGCGAACCCATCAACATGACTCGCTTCGCCGGGAAAACAAGGGGAGACGGGTGGTGGCGAACGTTCGGACAAGGGCGGATCATGGATCAGGGTATGGGAACCGGCAGCACGACCCGGGAAGGGCGGGCTTGGTCCATATGGACCGTGTTTTTGGCAACCTTGGTTGCGCTGTACTCCGGTTCGCCCGGGCCGGGTTCGGCGCGGAGACGTTCGGCGAGCAGGCGCCGGGTCACCAAGTGGTCGCCATAAGGTTCGCCCGTGTTGGGGTTGATGTCGAACCGGTCGAAATTGCTGCTGGAGATGGCCAGTCGCAGGCAGTGTCCGGGCGCGAGGACGATGGCGATGTAGCCGAGATCGATGTCGAACTCGTACACCTGGCCCGGCACCAGGAGTTCCTCTTTGAGGTAGGTGTTCCGGTAGCGGCCCTTGACGATGCTATCCAGAAAGAGCATCGAGCGCCCGTCCGGGTAGACATCGGTCAGTTTCGCGGTGAAATCCGTATCCACCTGATCGGAGGACGCCCACAGTTTGACCCGGACTTGGCCGACAATGTGCAGGGGCTCGTCCAGGGGGGGAGTGGTGAAAATCAGCACGTCCTGCCGTCCCTCCACCTCGCGCTGGTCGAAGGAACCCTTCACCGGTAGACGGGCATGAACCCGTCCCACGGTCGGCACGGGGTTCTGCGGGTCGTAGGTGTAGTCGAGGGTCGCCAGATCGGCGGCTGGCGGGGAGGTTTGCAGGGTGCGGTCCGAGTGGAGAAAGTAGGCGAGAGGGCGCGATTCGGGAGGGAACGTGTCGGTTTCCACCCAGACATTCCCCGGCGCCTGGGGTTCGCCAACCGCGCCCATCAGATAATACCGCACGGTCGGGCGTTCCATGACCCCGGTTTCCTTGCCCTTGAGCCAATGGTCGAACCACGGCATCCAGACTTCCTTTTCCCATTCGGGCTTGCTGTTGGCCGGATAGGCCAGGCCGCCGGGCAGGGCGAGCGGTCTTCCCAAGTCCTGTTCCTGCACGATGCCGTGTCCCCAGGGGCCAATCAGAAGTTTCTGGTTGCCGCGCGCGCCGTCACCGCCATGCTCCTGGCAGGCGAGGAACATCTCGATGGCACCCTCTTTGTAGAAATCGAACCACCCCGCGCTGTGCAGCATGGGCAGATTGAACAGGGGGATGTGATTGTCGTCGCGGTTGCGAATCCGGCGGTTGATCAACTGCCGGGTCCGTGCGGTGAACGCCCCCCGCAGGATGGTTTCCAGGTCGGCTTTGCGGAAACTCGGGGGATACCGGGAATCCGTGTAGTAATTGCCGGGGGCCTGGGCGGGTATGGCGCAGGTGAAATGGGGCGGGGCAGTTACCGCCGTCTCGTACTGGGCCGAACCCAGGTGGGAATAGCCCAGCATGCCGACCTTGCCATTGCACCAGGGTTGCCCGGCAAGCCATTCGATGGTGTCGTAGCCGTCATAGCGGCGCGGTGCGCCCCGGCCCGCGCTCGCCGAGGCGTGGAATCCCCGCATGTCCTGCACCGCGAAAACGTAGCCGTTTTTCAGAAAACAACTCCGCCAGCCCCCGATGGCCTGATCCCGGCTTTTGTCGTAGGGGGTGCAGACGAAGATGACCGGCACGCCGTCGGGATGGGTTTCCGGGGTATAGCCCAATACCGTTTACTTAAGTATCTCCAGGCCTACGCATGGCGGTAGTTCACGGTG
>LVAZ01000465.1 GCA_001603055.1 Victivallales bacterium Lenti_02 | reverse complement strand
GCGCTGGATGGCCGCCGCCCACTCCGCTTCCCGGTCCGTCAGCGGCCGCGCGGCCGAGGAACGGCAGCCACCGGCGGCGACGGCCAGCAGGAGGAGCAGGAACATGGGAAGGCGGCAAGTCATGGCTGGACCCTTCGGGGGGAGGCGCGGGGCCGGACCTAGTCCAGACGGCGGAAGACAAGGGCCGCGTTGTGTCCGCCGAAGCCGAGATTCATGTTCACGGCATGGCGGACCGGGACCGCGCGGGCCGTGTTCGGCACGTAGTCCAGGTCGCAGTCGGGATCGGGCGTCTCGTAGTTGATGGTGGGGGGGACGATGCCGTCCCGCATGGCCAGCAGGCAGGCGATGGATTCGAGCGCGCCGGCCGCGCCGAGCGCATGGCCCGTCATGGATTTCGTGCTGCTGACGGGGATGCGGCGCACCGTTTCGCCCAGCGCCAGTTTCAGGGCCTTGGTCTCCACCTGGTCGTTGAGCGGGGTCGAGGTGCCGTGGGCGTTGATGTAGTCCACGTCGGCAGGGGTGATCCCCGCGCGGTCGAGCGCCATGCGCAGCGAACGGGCGGCGCCGGTGCCCTCGGGATCGGGGGCGGTGATGTGGTAGGCGTCGCCGGAAAGGCCGTAGCCGGCCAGCTCGCCGAGGATGGTGGCGCCGCGCGCCCGCGCGTGCTCGTATTCCTCGAGCACCAGCACCCCGCCGCCCTCGGCGGGGACGAAGCCGTCCCGGTCCTTGTCGAAGGGCCGGCTGGCGCGGGTTGGCTCGTCGTTGCGGCTGGTGAGGGCCTTCATCGAGGCGAAGGCGCCGATGCCCAGCGGGACGGTGCAGTTCTCGACTCCGCCCGCGAGCATGATGTCGGCGTCGCCGCGCCGGATGATCCAGCCGGCCTCGCCGATGGAGTGGGTGCCGGTGGCGCAGGCGCTGACCACCGCGAAGTTCGGCCCCGTGAAGCCGTAGCGGATCGAGAGGAAGCCGGGGGCCATGTCCGGAATCATCATCGGCACCGTCAGCGGCGAAACCCGGCCGAAGCCGCGCTCGGAGAGGAGGATGCTCTGGTCGTAGACGGTCTGCAGGCCGCCGACGCCCGAGGAGACGAGCACGCCGATCCGGCTGGGGTCCAGATTGGCCCCGAGCAGGCCCGCCTGCTCCACCGCCTGGTCGCCCGCCGCCACCGCGAAGTGGCAGAACAGGTCCAGCCGCCGGGCCTCCTTGGCGTCCAGGTACTTGGTGATGTCCAGGTCGCGCACTTCGCCCGCCACCTGGCAGCGGCAGTTGGCGGCGTCGAAGCGGGTGATCGGGCCGATGCCGGAACGGCCGGCCAGCAGGTTGGCCCAGAAGGTTGCCACGTCGCATCCGACGGCGGATACCACGCCCATGCCCGTGATGACGACTCGTCTGCCGCAACTGTTTTCCATAGGGGACTCCGCAATGCCGGTCCCGAAACAAAACGAGGCCACAGCCCCCGATGGAGCGTGGCCCCGCAGTGGTCCGGGTCCAGCCTAGTTCTTGGCCAGTTTGGACTCGACGTACGTGACCGCCTCGCCGACCGTGGTCAGCTTCTCGGCGTCCTCGTCCGGGATTTCCGCGCCGAACTCTTCTTCGAAGGCCATGACCAGCTCGACCTGGTCAAGCGAGTCGGCACCGAGGTCCTCGACGAATTTGGCTTCGGGGGTGAGCTGCTCCGGGTTGACCCCAAGCTGCTCCACGATGATCTCCTTGACGCGTTCGGCAGGTGAAGACATTCGCTGGTCTCCTGGTGATGTCGATGTCTCGACAAGTTTCTGGCTACTTCAGGCGCCCTTCCGGGCTGGATTCCGGACCCGCGCCGAAGGGGCGCGGCCCGCTGTCTACTTGGTTCCTGTTCCAAGAAATCAGGCGAACATTGCATCGCCTGTCTTGTCGGCTCCGGGTAATGTGTCCCGTGTTTTTGCCAAATCAAATCGGCGGGGTTTTCCGGGCTACATGACCATGCCGCCGTCCACGTGCAGGACCTGGCCGGTGATGTAGGCGGCGTCCTCGCTGCACAGGAAGCGGACGGCCTTGGCGACGTCCTCGGGCAGGCCGCCCCGGCCGAGCGGGATGTTGGTCAGGAAGGCCTCGCGGGCGGCTTCGCTGACCTTCTCGGTCATCTCGGTCTGGATGTAGCCGGGGGCCACGGCGTTGACCGTGATGTTGCGGGAGGCCAGTTCCTTGGCGGCGGTCTTGGTCAGGCCGATCACGCCCGCCTTCGAGGCGCTGTAGTTGGCCTGGCCCGCGTTGCCCATCACCCCGACCACGGAGGCGATGTTGACGATGCGGCCGAAGTGGGCCTTCATCATCGGCCGGGTAACGGCCTTGATGCAGTTGAAGGTGCCCTTGAGATTCACCGCGATGACGGCGTCCCAGTCGCTCTCCTTCATCCGCATGATGAGGTTGTCGCGGGTGATGCCCGCGTTGTTGACGAGGAGGTCGATCTTGCCGAAGCGGGCGATCACCTCGTCGCACATGCGGTTGACGTCGTCGGGATTGGCCACGTTGGCCGCGAAGGCGGCCGCCTCGACGCCCTGGGCGCGGAATTCCGCCGCCGTGGTTTCGGCCACGTCGAGCAGCACGTCCACCAGGGCCAGGGTCGCTCCGCCGGCCGCCAGTTCGGCGGCGATGGCCCGGCCGATGCCGCGCGCGCCGCCCGTGACGACCGCCACTTTGCCTTGGAAGCTCATGTTCGTTTCTCCTGTGTTCGGGATGGGCTAGAGGGACTCAAGCAGCTTTTCGGCGGCGGCGAGGTCCTCGGCGCCCTGGATGCTGCAAACGGGGAAGGAGCGGTCGATGCGCCGCATGAAGCCGGCCAGCACCTTGCCGGGACCGAATTCGACCAGAGCCTGGATGCCGGTGCCCAGCATGGCCTGCACGCAGGTCTCCCAGTGGACGCTGCCGGTCACCTGGCGCGCCAGGTTGCGGCGCAGTTCCGCCGGGTCGGCGACCAGGGCGCCCGCCACGTTCTGCGCCACCGGGCAGGCCGGGACGGTGATCGCGGTGGCCTCGAGCACGGGGGCGAAGGCGTCCGCCGCCGGCTGCATCAGCCGCGAGTGGAAGGCCCCCGCCACGTTCAGCCGGACCACGCTGCGGGCGCCGGCGGCGGCGAGCCGCCCGACGGCCGTGTCCATCCGCTCGGCCGGGCCGCTGACCACGATCTGGCCGGGGCAGTTGTAGTTGGCCACGTCGATGCCCGTCTCGCCGCAAATGCGCTCGATGACGGCGGGTTCGCCGCCGATGACGGCGGCCATGGCCCCCTGGCTGGCCGCGCAGGCCTGGTCCATCAGCTCGCCGCGCCGCGCCACCAGGCGCAGCCCGGTGGCGAAGTCGTAGGCGCCGGCCGCCGCCAGGGCGGTCAGCTCGCCCAGGCTCAGCCCGCCGCAGACGGCGGGGGCCAGGCCGGTGCGCTCGCGGAAGGCCGCCGCGCAGGCCAGGGAGACGGTGAAGATCGCGGGCTGGCAGTTGGCGCTGGCGGTCAGGGCCGCCGCGTCGTCGCCGAAACAGAGTGCCGACAGGGACCGGCCAAGCAGGCCGTCCGCCTGCTCGAACACGGCGGCCGCCGCCGGCGACACGGCGGGCAAATCGCGGCCCATGCCGGGGAACTGGGCTCCCTGGCCGGCAAACATGAATCCAAGGCGCGTGCTCATCTTCGCACTCCTATGCTGCTGATTCCGCATTCGGTCCCCTGGCCTCGACCGAGGCGCTGCGGGGACAACTTCGCTGCCCGCCACCGCAGGCAGAATCGGGGGAAGTCCGTGAATGACAGGTGGATGCGCGAGATGCGCGCTAGGCGGGGGACTGGTCGGAGCCCGGGGGCTGAAGCTCCCGGATCCGGTCGGCGATATGCTGGTTGACTTGGTAGTGGACGAACTCGCCCGCGACCCGGATGGCGTTGCGGACGGCCCAGGGGGAGGAGGACCCGTGGCCGATGATGCAGACCCCGTTCACCCCGAGCAGCGGCGCGCCGCCGGACTCGGCGTAGTCGCAGCGCTTTTTCAGATCGTTGAAGGCGCCCTTGGCGAGCGTGGCACCGAGCATGCGCACCGGCGTCTTTTTCAGATTCTCCTTCAGAATCGCGCCGATTGCCTTGGCCAGGCCCTCGCAGGTCTTCAGGATCACGTTGCCTACGAAACCGTCGCACAGCACCACGTCCACCTTGCCGTTGAACAGGTCGTAGCCCTCGATGTTGCCCACGAAATTGAGCTGCGGGGTGTTCTTGAGCAGCTTGTAGGTTTCCTTGGTCAGGTCGTTGCCCTTGCCCGTCTCCTCGCCCACGCTGATGATGCCGATGCGCGGGCTGGCCTTGCCCCGGATGACCCGCTCGTAGACTTCGCCCATGATGGCGTACTGGAACAGGTTCAGGGGCTTGCACTCGACGTTGGAGCCCACGTCCAGAATCAGGAAGTGGCCGGTGGGGGAGGGCATCAGGGTCGCGATGGCGGGACGGTCCACCCCCGGCAGGGTGCGCAGTTTCAGCACCGTCGCGGCCGTGGCCGCCCCGGTGTTGCCCGCGCTGACCACCGCCTCCGCCCGGCCCTCCTTCACCAAGTCCACCGCCACGTTGATCGAGGCGCGGCGCTTGGCGCGGACGGCCGTCGCCGGCGAGTCGCCCATGTCCACCACCTGGTCGGCGTGGACCAGCTCGACGCGCTTGTCGCCGGCCAGGCCGACCCGGGCAAGCTCGGCCGTCAAACGGCTCTCGTCCCCCACCAGCAGGATCCGGTCGATCCAGGGCAGGGAACCGTCGAGCGCTTGGGCAACCCCCTCGACGATGGCGGCGGGAGCGTGGTCGCCCCCCATTCCATCAACGGCAATTGTGGGCATGGAAGTAGGGTTATTCGCTGGTGACCGAAATCACCTGACGGCCACCGTAGGTTCCGCACTTCATGCAGACGCGATGGGGACGGACCGCTTCGCCGCAAGTCGAGCACTTGCCCAGCTTGACGCCGTAGTACTGGTTGGCGCCCTTGCGCTTGTGGAGGTTGCACTTGCTCACTTTGCACTGCTGTACAGCCATCGTTCCATACTCCAGGGTTGGCGGGGATCGCCGGGATTCACTGCTCCGTCAGGCCGAGATTGTCCAGCACACCCCACGGATTGTCTTCCGCGCCGGGGGGGCCGCAGAGACACGGGCCTTCGTTGAGGTTCGCGCCGCATTCGGGACAGAGGCCGAGACATTCGTCCTGACACAGGCAGGACTGGGGAAAAGCCAGTAAAATATCCTCTCGCAAATCCTCGGTCAAGTCGATCTCTTTGCCCACGACATGTTCGAGGTGGTGGCAGACCTCCTCGTCGGCCACTTCGAGCGTCACCGGGACGAGGCAGCGGTCGCAGATCATCTCCACTTCGCCGCGCAGCCAGCCGCGCACCAGAATCCCGTCGCCGAGGGGGCTGACGCGGAGCCCGAAGCGCAGGGGGCGGGGACAGCTCGTCAGCTCGTCCCCCGCAATGTCCAGGGCGGCGAAGGGCACATCCCCCTCGACCACGATTCCCTCGTCGGGAAGGTCCTGGACCAGGAAACGGAATTCGGGACAGGAAACCATGGGGTCAGCCTCGCGGGTGGTTGCGGAACCGTTCTTCCACCTCGGCCCGGATTTCCGGCGGCACGAAGGGGCTGATGTCGCCCCCCAGCCGCGCGATCTCCCGGATCATGGTGGAACTGACGAACAGATACTCCGGAGGCGGCATCAAAAACAGGGTCTCGCAGGTGGAGGATAGCTCGCGGTTCATCAGCGCCATCTGGAATTCGTACTCGAAGTCGGACACGGCGCGGAGGCCGCGGATGACCGCCACCGCCCCGAAGTCGTCCACCGCCTTGGTCAGCAGCCCGTCGAAGGAACTCACCTCGACATTCGGCATGGTCCGGCAGACCCGGCGGAGCTGGCTCAGCCGCTCCTCCGTGCTGAAGGCCGGGCGCTTGGTCGAATTGGTGCCGATCGCCACCACGATGCGGTCGAACAGGCGCGTCGCCCGCCGGATCACGTCCACATGGCCGTTGGTCAGCGGGTCGAAAGTGCCGGGAAACAATACCGTGCGGGGCGCAGTCATGGGTGGAGTCCAACCGGTTGCGGGCCGCGTCGGAAGGACGCTGTCCGTGAGTGTAAAACATAATGCCTGGACGGGCCGGGCGCAACGGGAACACGGCCCGCCGCGCACTTAATGGTCGCGCGAGCGGTTGACAAGGAGGACTCCCGATACAACATTTCAGGACGTGCAAAATCCTGTCCGCCCCGGTCGCCGCGTGGCGGGGGCAAATCGTTACTGGAGGACTTGTCCACATGAGACTGTTCGCGCGTTTCCTCAAAGCCCTGCCTGTCGTCGCCCTTTGCCTGCTGGCTTCCGGCTGCGTCGCGGCCGGCGCGGCCGCCGTGGTCGGCGGTGGTGCCGCCACCTACGGCTACTACCGGGGAACCTACCGGGCCATTCTCGACGCGCCCCTCTACCAGGCCGACCAGGCCATCCGCAGCGTCGCCCGGCGCGGCAATCTCAAGGAGATGAAGCGCGAGTGCAACGGCTACCGGGCCAACTACAAGTTCGTCGACATGAGCGGCGTCAAGGTGGAAGTCACCTACCGGGCCATCACCTCCGAGAGCACCCGCATCTATATCCGCGTGGGCACCGTCGGCGACCGGCAAAGCTCGCAGATTCTGCTCGACGCCATCGACCGGGAACTCCATGCCGGCAGTCTCCGGTGAACCCGGTTGGTCCGGCGCTCCACATCCACCCGGGCGACTGCTCGGCGGACAGTTTGCGCCGGGCGGAGGTCGGCGGCCGGATCATAGTCTGGAGCGAGGTCCTCCACGAGGGGCCGCTCCGGCCGGTCGCGGATGAGAACTACCGCCGGGAGCGCGCCGTCTTTCTCAGCGCGCACACCGGCGGCGCCCGCACCCCCGGGCAGTGCGAAACCAAGCTGCGCCGCCAGGACGAGGAGCTGGCGGCCTGCCGCGAGTTCCCCGAGACGGTCCTCTGGTTCGACGCCTGCCTCTACGACCAGACCATTCTCGTCCATCTGCTCGACCGGCTGGCGGGCGAGCGCGCCCGTCTGAGCCTGCTCTGCGTGGGTGAATATCCCGGTTTCGAGGCGTTCCACGGGCTCGGCGAGCTGGATGCCGCGCAACTGGCGGGTCTGCTTCCCCAGCGGGTGCCCGTCACCCCCGCCATGCTTGATTTGGCCCAACGGGCCTGGCAGGCCCTGGCCGCCGACACGCCGCTCGCCG
>LVAZ01000464.1 GCA_001603055.1 Victivallales bacterium Lenti_02 | reverse complement strand
GGGTAAGGAGGGCCACGGCGAGCAGGCGGGCCGCCAGCAGCAGCAGCTCGCGCAGGCGCTGCCAGCGGGCGGTTTCGCGAATGGCCTGGCGGAGAAAGCGCACCGTGCCCAAATCCACCCGGCGAAACCGGCGGCTGCGCAGCAGATGCACGGCGACGGGCACGGCCAGAGCCGCCAGTCCCGCCAGCATCGCCATGTTCACCAGGCTGAACACTCAGCAGACCTCCGCGCGGCGCAGGATGTAGTTCACCAGCAAATCCGCCAGCGGATCGGCCGTGGTGCAGGTCAGCCAATCCACCCCGGCATCGTCGAAACGGCGGACCATGCCCCGCCGCCATTCGGCCACCGCCGCCTGGCAGGAGCGGCGGACGTCGGGGGCATGGGCGCGCACGATCTCGCCGCTCTCCAGGTCATGAAATTCGTACTGCCCGCTGTCCGGCAGCTCGTCCTCCCAGGGGTCGAGAATCTGGACCACCAGCACCTCGTGGCCATAGAAGCGCAGGGTGTCGATGGCCCGCAGCAGACTGTCGTCCTCGTCGAACAGGTCCGAGAGCAGGACGACGATGCCCCGATGCCGGCAGAGATGGAGCGTTTCCTCGAGGGAGCGGGCGAGATTGGTTCCCCCCGCCACCTCGGGCGCGCGGGAGAGCACCGCCTGGATTTCGTGGAACTGGTCCGGGCGGACACGGGGGGGCACGTAGTCGCGGATGCCGTCGGCGAGCAGGAAAACTCCCGCCGCGTCCCGCTCGCGCAGGGAGAGCCAGGCCAGCGCCGCCGCCGCCCGCGCCCCGTAGGCCCATTTCGGATACGGCCCGTTGGCGCAGAGCATCGAGCGGCTGCTGTCCAGCAGCAGGTAGAGATTCAGATTCGTGTCGGATTTGAACTGCTTGACGTAGAGCCGGTCGGTCCGCGCCCAGAGATTCCAGTTCACGTAGCGCAGATCGTCGCCGGGCTCGTACTCGCGGTGGGCGTCGAACTCGGCGCTGAAGCCGATGTAGGGACTGCGATGAAGGCCGTGCAGCGCGCCCTCGACGACCCCGCGCGCGACCAGCTCCAGGTCCTCCATGGCCAGGAACAGCTCGGGGTCTTCGACGAAGGGCTCGCGGGACGGGGTCATGGGCGGGGGCGCTCGGTGGGCACGCGGGCGAGAATCTCGGCGACCAGGGCATCCGCGTCGATGCGGTCGGCCCGGCTGCGGAAATTGAGCACCAGACGGTGGCGGAGCACGGCGGGGGCCACGGCGCGGACATCCGCGAAGTCCACATGGTAGCGGTTGGCCAGCAGGGCGCGGGCCTTGGCCCCGAGAATCAGGTACTGGGAGGCGCGCGGACTGCCGCCCACGCTGGCGTACTTGCCCACGTTCTCCGGAGTGAACTCGGAAAAACCGGGGCGCGAGGCGCCGACCAGGCGGACGGCGTAGTCCACCACGTCGTCGGCCACGGGCACGCCGCGCACGATGCGCTGGAGCTGGAGGAGTTCCTCGGCCCCCATGACGCGGGCGATATCGGGCACGGCGTTGGTGGTGGTTCCCTTGACGATGCTGGCCTCCTCCTCGGGGGTGGGATAGGCGATGCGCACGCAGAACATGAAGCGGTCGAGCTGGGCCTCGGGCAGGACGTAGGTGCCCTCCATCTCGATGGGGTTCTCGGTGGCGAGGACCATGAAGGGCGGCTTGAGTTCGTAGGTGTTGCGCCCCACCGTCACCTGGTGTTCCTGCATGGCCTGGAGGAGTGCGGCCTGGGTCTTGGGCGGGGTGCGGTTGATCTCGTCGGCCAGCACCAGATTGGCGAAGACGGGGCCGGGCAGGAACTCGCGGATGCGGCGGCCGGACTCCGGGTCCTCCTCGATGATGTCGGTGCCGGTGATGTCGGCCGGCATCAGGTCCGGAGTGAACTGGATACGGCAGAATTCGAGTTCGAGGGCGCGGGCGATGCTGCTGGCCATGAGGGTCTTGCCCAGGCCGGGCAGACCGAGCAGCAGGACGTGCCCCCGGCAGAGGAGACTGATCAGAATCAGTTCGAGCGCCTCCTTCTGGCCGTAGACCACTTTGCCCACCTCGTTCATCAGCCGGTCGTGGGCCTGTTGCAGGCGCTCCACCAGTTGCAGCTCGTCCAAGCGCGAAGTTTCTTCCATTGCCAGCCTCGTTAGGGGGTATGCAGCCGGAGCGCGAAAGCGTCCGCGCGGCGTTCTTCCTCGGACCCGGCCACGGCGGGCTTGCCGTCGCCGTCCGCATCGATCAGGGCGAATTCGGTGGGCAGCAGGCGTTGCCCGGCGTACCAGGCTTTCGCGTTCCGGCGCACGGCCGCCACCATCTCGTTGACGGAGAGCCAGCCGTCCGCATTGGCGTCGTGGCTCCTGGCGTCGCGGAAAATTTCGGCCAGCAGGTGCGGGAACTCGGTTTCGTTGTCCTCGGCCCCCGGCTGGGTGGCGACCACCACGCAGCGGTTCGGCCCGGCCAGGGCGGCGAGCGCGTTGCCGGAGGCGGCGGTGGTCAGCAGTACGGTCTGGGGGGTGTAGCCGGGCAGGGCGTTCAACCGCCGGGCGAACTCCCGGATTTCCATATCCGTGCCCGCCAGATTGAGATAGACCTTGTCCTTGACGGTATTGGCGTGGCCGAGGACGAAAATCCAGACCGGCCGCCGGTCGCGGGCGGCGTTGCGCAGCCGGTCCAGCTCGCGCCCGATGTGGTTGGCATTGCACTCCGGATAGGGCGACGACTTGTCCTTGCCGAACAGCACGGCGATGTCCCCGGCAGGGATGCGCGCCTGGGCGATCAGGGCCTCGCGCAGGGCGTTGGCCGTGGCCAGATAGCGCTCCCCGCGCTCGGCATCGCCCGGCAGGCCCACGAAAATCGCGGCCCTCGGCACCAAAGGTGGTTCCGCCGCCCCCGCCAGAACGGGCCAGGCCGCCATGAACAGGACTCCGCAACGCCAAATCACGCGGGCGAAAGGCACGGTAAGCCATCCTGGATGAACGATTGCACACGAACAGGCCGCACGGCCCGTTTGGATGCCCTACAGTATCCCGTCGCCACCTTGCGGCAAGTTTTGTGCAACCCCCGGCCTTCCGCCTTGCCAACCCGGGCTATATTGCCCTGCATCACCCTCTTCTATTCCCGGAGAAACCGTGAGTCGGGAACCTCAGCAACTCAAGATGGATTTCGGCGGCGGCAACCCCTTCGCCGACACCCTCCGCGCCGCCCGCTTCATGCTGGTGGTCGAGCAGAATGTGCCCGCCGCCGACCAGGCCCTGCCCTCGGCCGTGGCCCTGGGCCGCGCCCTGGTGGAACGCGCGGCGGACGAGGAGCTGGTCGCCGCCATCTCCCTCACCGACCGCCTCCGCCATCCCGCCACCCACGACCCCGTCGCCTTCGCCGAGGAACTGACCAAGGACAACCGCCTGCCGGTCATGCTCACCATCGCGGGCCAGGGCTCGACCCCCGACCGGGTGCTGGCCCTGGCCGCCAGGGCCAAATCCGCCGGCATCCGCAACTTCTGCAGCGTCACCGGCGACGGTGCCAAGGACCATCCTTCCGTCCGCAATCCGCGCGTCGCCGCCGCCTATCCGGCAGGCTATCTCGACGGCGTGGACACGGCCCGCCTGCTCCGCCGCCACGACCGCTCCTTCTGCATCGGCGCGGCGGTCAATCCCTTCAAGTACAACCTGGCCGACCAGTACCTGCAATACTACAAGATGATCCGCAAGCTGGAAAGCGGGGCGGACTTCCTGATTACCCACGCGGGCTGGGACATGAAGAAGCTCCAGGAACTGCAATGGTTCCTGCGCATGCGCGACCTCGGCCACGGGGTGCTGGCCCGGGTGCGCCTGCTCAACCCCGAGGACGTGGCCGAACTCGATTCCTGCATCTGCCCCGGCATCTATGTCCCCCGCGAGTTCACCGCCTCCCTGCAGCGGGAATGCACGGTCAACGCCAGCCAGTTCCTGTCCGCCCAGCTCCGCCGCATCGGGCTGCAAGTGGCCGGGTGCCGCCTGCTCGGCTACAGCGGCGTCGTCCTGGCCGGCATCCGCAACCCCGGCGTCCTCGACATGGTGCTCAAGGAAATCAACCGGGCCTTGCCGGAACACACCACCTACCATGCCTGGCTGGAGGCCTGGAACGACTTCCACGGCGGCCTGCAATTCTCCCCGGCTCCCTCCCCCTTCTACGCCTTCCAGGGGCTGCTGACGCCAGAACACGCCACCTACGACCCCGCCGTCTGCCACCCCACGACAGTCGCCTTCGCGCCCCCTGTGCTCAGCGACCGGATCGGGGCCATCGCCCTCCCCCTGCTGCTCTCCGCCAAAACCCCTGAATCCGTCCGCTCCGCCAGCCGGTTTCTTCTCCGCCGCCGCGACACCACGCCGCCCGAGCGCCTGCGCCGCTGCTGGTATCTGGACAATTCCCCCTGTCCCAAACGGCTCACCCTCGGCCCCTGCGGCGGTTCCGGCCCGCGCGGCACCTGCGAGTTCGGCCAGGGCCCCTGCTTCTTCCACCGCATCTTCGCCCTCGCCGCGGCCCGCCACGAGCTGGACCAGCTCGAAGAAGGCATCGACGGATGACCGAGGACGCCTTCTTTGCCCGGCTCTTCGCCCGGCTGCCCGCTCCGGACAGCACCTGGGCCGTCCCGCCGGGCGACGACTGCGCCGCCCTCGTCCACGGCGACGAACTGCTCCTCATCGCCGTGGACCAGCTCGTCGGCGCCAAGCACTATTTCCTCGACACCCCGCCCGAGGCAGCCGGCCGGAAACTCCTGGCCCGCAATCTGAGCGACATCGCGGCCATGGGCGGCATCCCCACCGCCTGCCTCCTGGCCGGGGCTTTCGGCCCCCGCCGCGACCTCGCCTGGATCGAACGTTTCTACGACGGCATCATCGAGCTGGCCAAGGAATACCAGGTCGCCATGATCGGCGGGGACATCGCCTCCACCCCGGCGGACGAGGTGGCTTCGCTCACCATTCTCGGCCGGGTCGAGCCCGACCGCGTCTGCCGCCGCAGCGGTGCCCGGTCCGGCGACGCCCTGCTGGTCACCGGCTCCTTCGGCTCCTCCCTCGGCACCGGCCATCATCTCGACTTCACCCCCCGCTGCCGCGAGGGCCGCTGGCTCGCCGAATACCGTTTCCCCAGCGCCATGATGGACGTGAGCGACGGTCTGCTGCTTGATGCCTCCCGCATCTGCCGCGCCTCCGGCGTGGCCCTCCGCCTCGATCCCGCCGCCGTTCCCCGGCGCACCCCGCAGACCACCGTCGCCGAGGCCCTGCACGACGGCGAGGACTACGAACTGCTCGTCGCCGTTCCCGCCGACCGCCTCCCCGCCCTGCGCGCCCAATGGCCCTTCGCCGACGTGCCCCTCACCCCGGTCGGCGAATTCCTCCCCGGCGAACCCGCCATCCTCGGTCCCGACGGCACTCCCCTCCCCCTCGGCGGCTACGACCACCTGGCCTAGCGCAGAACGGAAATCGCGCGGTCGCGGCTTGACAACCGGGCCGGAGCGGGTAGCCGTTTGCTAGGTCGGCAGTAGTGAAATCCTGCGGGAAAGGACACCGCGTTGCGAGCCATTATCCTCGGACTCCTGGGTGCGGCCGCCCTGTGCGGCTTCACCTATTTCAACGACTGTGTGCTGAAGCAGAGTCTGCTGATCAGCGACCATATGCCGGTGGTGGTGTACGGGGGGCTGATTCTGGCGATGGCGGTGCTGAATCCGCTGCTGAGGCACCTCGGGCGGCGGCTGCCCCTGTCCTCGAAGGAAGTGGCGGTCATTCTGGCCATCATCCTCTGCTCCTGCTGCATTCCGGCCTTCGGGCTGATGCGCACCTTCACCACCTCGCTCATGCTGCCCCACCATCTGCGCCTGAACCATGTGGCCTGGCGCGAGAACCAGGTGGTCGAATCCCTGCCCCCGATGATGCTGGCCGACCCTTCGCAGGACAGCGACACCGCCCTCACCGGCTTCGTCCAGGGCATGGCGGTGGGCGGCGACCACATCACCCTGCGGGAAGTGCCCTGGCGGGCCTGGACGCGCACCCTCGCCTTCTGGCTGCCCCTGGTGCTCGTTCTCTGGCTGGGGATGCTGGCCCTGGCCCTGGTGGTGCATCCGCAATGGGCGAACCACGAGCAGCTCCCCTACCCCATCGCCCGTTTCGCCAGCGCCTTCCTGCCCTCGCCCGGCAACGAGGGCCAATCGGTGCTGAAAAGCCGGATGTTCTGGGGCAGTTGCGGCTTCGTCCTCGCCATCTACGTCTGGAACTACGCGAACGGCTGGTTCCCGGACCTGGTGCCGGTCAGGATGTACTTCTCCTTCCATCCCCTGCGCAAGCTGTTCGAGACCTTCGTCCGGGGCGGCGGGGGGCGGCTGCTGGGCTTCACCCTGCGCTTCATGCCCATCGGCTTCGCCTATTTTCTCAGTTCGGACGTCTCCCTCTCCCTCGGCCTCGGCCCCTACCTCTGGTGTCTGGTCGTGGGGATTTTCCTGGGCTACGGCATCCCTCTCGAAGAGGGCGGCTACCTCTCGATCAAAACCGCCACCTTCCTGAATTTCGGGGCCTATTTCGGCTTTCTGCTCACGATCCTCTACTCGGGGCGGCAGTACTATCTGGCGGTGAGCCGCCGGGCACTGGGGCTGGACTGCGCCGAACGGGTCGAACCGTCGAGCGTCTGGGGGGCCCGGGTCTTCGCGGCCTGCGCCATCTCCTTCGTCCTCCTCCTCTGCCGGGCCGGGCTGGACTGGCAGCTCGCCATTCCCTACGCGGCGGGCACCATCATGATCTTCCTGGTCATGGGCCGGATCACGGCGGAAACCGGCCTCTTCTTCATCCAGGTCTGGACCTTCCCCTGCGTGGTCATCTGGGGCTTCATGGGCAGCGCCGCCCTCGGGCCGGACACCATTCTCCTGCTCTGCCTGCTCTCCTGCGTGCTCCTGCTCGACCCCCGCGAGGCCCTCATGCCCTACGTCGTCAACTCCTTCCGTCTGCTCGACTGGAACGAGACCAAGACCCACCGGGTCGTCCCGGCCTGCGCCCTCGCCCTGATTCTCGGGCTGGCCATCGCCGTGCCGGCCACCCTCTATTTCCAGTACGACCGCGGCCTCACCACCACGGATAGCTGGACCCAGCTCGCGGCGGGATTCCCCTTTGTCAACGCCATCGAGGCGCGGCAGGAACTGGCGGCGCAGGGGCGGCTCGACGAATCCCTCTCCCTCTCCGGGTTCCAGCGCTTCGCCAACCTCCGGCCCATCCGTCGGGGGGTGATCGCCTTTGCGGTCGGCGCGGGGCTGGTGCTGCTGCTGGCCGCCTGCCGCCTGCGCTTCACCCGCTGGCCCCTGCACCCGGTCATGCTGCTGGTCTGGGGCACCTTCCCCGCCTGGCGCTTCGCCCCCTGCTTCCTGATCGGCTGGGCGCTCAAGCAGACCATCGTCAAGTACGGCGGCGCCAGCCTCTACCGGCGGCTGCTGCCCCTCTTCACCGGCCTCATCGCCGGCGAGGTGCTGGGCTACCTCTTCGGCATCGTGGTGGGGCTGGCCTACTACTTCCTCACCGGCGAACTGCCCCGCTACACCCTCGCCCGCTGAAACCGCACGACCGTCAACGTGGTTGCAAACCAGCCCGGCCACAATACCTTCCCGCCTGGAGACGACGCGCAATTCCTGCCGAACCAAGAAGCCGACGAACATGTGGAACCCTCTTCCAGATACCTTCGCCATCTCCGGCGCCCTGGTCTACGACGGCCTGGGCAACCCGCCCGCCCCGATGGACCTGGTGGTCACCGACGGCCGGATTGCATCCCTCCGCCCCGACGGGGAACTGAATCTGACCGGGGTCTACCGGATTTCTGGAACCGGCCTGTCCCTCGCCCCCGGCTTCATCGACGCCCATTCCCACTCCGACACGGAAATCCTCCGCGCCCCCCAGGCGGACAGCAAGATCAGCCAGGGGGTCACCACCGAGGTGACCGGCCAGTGCGGCTTCTCGCCCGGCATCGCCATGCGGAAGAACGAGCGGGAAAACCTGAAAGGCGAAGAAGTGGGCTGGGACGATCTGGCCTCCTACGCCGTCGCCCTCAAGCGCCGTGAACCGGCCGTCAACATCGCCAGCCTCTGCGGCCACAACACCCTCCGCCAGATGGTGATGAAAAGCGAGGACCGCCCCCCCACGCCGGCCGAACTGCGCCGCATGCAGGAAATCCTGCAACTCTCCCTGCGCCAGGGCGCGGCGGGTTTATCGAGCGGCCTCTGGTACATCCCCGGCAAATACGCGGACACCAGCGAGATGGCCGAACTGGCCAAGATGCTGCAAGGCACCGGCAAGCCCTACGTCACCCATATGCGCACCGAGGGCGACAACCTGCTCGAATCCACGCGGGAGGCCATCCGCATCGCCGCCAGCGGCGCCGGACGCCTGCAAATCAGCCACATCAAAACCGGCAGTCCCAAAGCCTGGGGCCTGATCGACGCTCTGCTGGACCTCATCGGGGAAGGTGCCCGCAACGGCGTGCAGATCACCGCCGACCGCTATCCCTACCTCTATTCGGGAACCGGCCTGCGGATGATCCTCGGCCCGCCCTACGACCGGGTCGCAAACCTGCACCAAGTCCTGCGCGAATCCGCCGAGGAACGCGAGAAACTGGTGGCTCTGCTCGAAACGCCCGGCTGGCCCCTGGTTCCCTTCGACCGCACCATCATCAGCAACTCCGGCCTGCCGGAAAACGCCGGATTCCTGGGCCTGACCCTGGTGGAGATCGGCAAACGCCTGGGCATCTCGCCCGCCCGGGCCTGCGTGAAGTTCCTCACCGAGGAAGCCTACGTCTACACCGCCTTCGGCCGCATGAACGCGGCGAATCTCGAACGTTTCCTCGCCCTCGACTGGGTCGCCTGCGGCAGCGACGCCGCCGCCTATCCCTTCGACTTCAGCCAGGGACGCGCCCACCCCCGCGCTTTCGGCTCCTTCCCCCGCTTCTTCCAGGCCGTGAAAAAATCCTGCGGCCCGGCGGCGGCCATCCGCCGCATGACCTCCCTCGCCGCCGCCATCTACAACCTCCCCAAGCGGGGCGTCCTGCGCGAGGGATACCACGCCGACCTTGTCCTTTTCAACGAGGATACATTCGTGGACAGGGCGGACTTCGTCAACCCCCACACCATCTGCGAGGGCGTCCACAGCGTCTTCGTCAACGGCAAACTGGCCTTCACCGGCGACGACCCGGAAAAACGCGGCCGACACGGCGATTTTCTGCGGGTCTGAACCGGCTCCGCCAACCGGAGGAAACCAATGAAACTGGGCATCGTCACCTACAACATCGCCGCCAACTGGGACTTGGACACCATCCTCCGGGTCGGTGCCGAAGTCGGTCTGGCCGGCGTCGAGCTGCGCACCGGGCACGCCCACGGCGTCGAGGTCGGGCTGGACGACCGGGCCCGCGCCGAAGTCCGCGCCAAATTCGCCGACTCCCCGGTCGCGCTGGCCGGTTTGGGCAGCACCTTCGAGTACCACGCCGCCGATCCCGCCGAACTGCGCCGGAACATCGAAGGCACCAAAGCCTACGTCCGCCTCGCGGCAGCAGTGGGTGCCCAGGGGGTCAAGGTCCGCCCCAACGGCCTGCCGAAGGAGGTTCCGGAGGAAAAGACCCTCGAACAAATCGGCCGCGCCCTGAACGAGGTCGCCGCCGACGCCGCCGGCTGCGGCGTGGAAATCCGGATCGAAGTTCACGGGCGCGACACCTGCCATGTCCCCCGCATGGCCCAAATCATGACCGTGGCCGACCATCCGAACGCCAAGGTCTGCTGGAATTCGAACTTCCCGGCGGACCTGGACGCGGACGGCAGGCTGGCCCCCCACTTCGCCCTGCTGGCCAAACGCATCGGCCTGGTCCACATCAACCGGCTCCATTGCGGCTATCCCTACCGGGAACTCTTCGCCCTGCTCCGGGAATCGGGCTACCAGGGCTTCTGCCTGGCCGAAATCCCCGCCGCCGGGGAGGTGGAACCCGCCAGCGAACTCCTGCGCTACTACCGCGCCCATTTCGCGGCCCTCGGCGGCGAATAGCGCAATACCGGCCCGTTTTCCGGAGAGGAACCCCCATGCTGCCCGCCCGTTTCCGCCTCCCGTCCGCAGCCGGACTGCTGCTGGCCGCCTGGACTGGTGCCGCGCCGAACCTGTTGCTGAACCCCACCTTCGAATTCCATGCCTTCGCCAACCATCGCGACGGCGTGGCCAACAGTTTCACCCACAGCGCCGTGCCCGGCTGGAACACCGACGCCTGGGGCCATCTCGCCGTCTGGCGCGAATCCCATGTGGACCCCGCCATCCGGCCGCCCTTCTCCACCGGGAACCTGATCCGGCTCGAACCCGGCAGGCGCTGCTGGCAGTTCGCCACCCTCCCGGAACTGGGCCTGGCCCACGGCGAAAGCGTCTCCCTCCATGTCCACGGCTGGCAGGCGGCGCCGCGCGCCCTGCGCGCCCGGCTCATGCCCATGAAACTCGACAGCGAGGACGGCGAATGGACACCGGCGGATTTCGGCATGGCCGACAAACGGACCTTCCCCCGGCACGGGCGGGGCGAACTGGTCCCCGTCGCCGCCGGGGAGGCGGAAAGCGCGGACGCGGGCACCGTCTCGCTCGCCATCGCCAATCTGGCCATTCCCGGCAACTTCCACCGCGACGCCGCCGACACCTCCCATTCGGCGGACTGCAACACCATCGGGTTGCGGGTCGAGTTCGCGAACACCTCCGACCAGCCCGTCTGGCTCTGGTGGCCCTCTCTCACCGCCACGGCCGAACCCGTCCCACGGGCCGAACCCATCCGTGCCCTGCCGGACGCCTACCGGCATATCCCCCGGACCATGCAGAAGCTCTGGAAAGGCGAGGCCATCCACATCCTGCTCATGGGCTCGAGCATCGACCGCGGCAGCGCCAATCCCCCCCTGTACCCCTATGACGAAGACCCCGCCTCGCCCACCTTCAAACAACCCCTTTCCGACCGGCTGTTCGACCCCGCCCTCGCAAACCGGCCGGACCTGGCCGGCTATGTGGGCTGGTGGCAGCACTACTGGAGCTACGGGGGGCGCCTCCGCCTGGAACTGATGCGCCGCTTCAACCTCCCCGCCGCCAAAATCTGCCTGAACATCATGGCCTGCGACGGCTCGTGCATCGGCGAGGCCCATTCGGGCCTGGCCGAGTACTGCTCGCTGGCCGTCCCCCCCGGCGAAAACGCCAACGGCATGGCCGCCGGCGGCGACTGGCACACCCTCCACCCCGAGCTGTTCACCCGCCCCGAAGGCCCCGGCCCCGATCTGGTCATCTTCGGCAGCGGCGCCAACGAGAAGACCGACACCCCCGACGAAGTGGCCGTCTTCGAGGGCGCCATCCGCCATATCCAGCAGCGCCATCCGCACACCGAATTCCTCTTCTGCATGTTCCAGAACGCGGGTGGCTACACCCCCAACCCCGGCGATCTGCAAGCCCTGGCCCTGCGCTACGGCATCCCCTTCCTCGACTACGGCAAGACCGGCGACGACGTGACCCGCTGGTGCAACCGCTACGCCCTGGTGCCCCGCGACGGCCACCCCCAGGCCGCCGGGCACTACCTCTGGTTCAAGCAAATCGAGCGCGCCTTCCTCGCCGCCGACCCGATCGGCGCCGGCTTCCCCCAGCAGCACCTGCCGCCGCGCCTGCACCCGAACACCTACGGCTGGGAAGGCGACATGCTCACCTTCGCGGACAACCACCCCCGCCTCGCGGGCAATCTCTTCGTCTTCGAGGACACCGCCATCAACTGCTGGGGCGATGCCGGGGAGGAAACCCCGATCCCCCATGTGGACGGGGAGATGTTCGCCGCCCGCCGGTCCTCCCCCCGGCGCGATGTCCGCAACTCCCTCTTCCGCCACGGCCGCTGCCGTCTGGGCGACCGGCATATCCTCGAACTGGCCGGACCGCAGGCCCGCCTGACGGCGGTGGACGCGAAGGTCTGCCCCAACCGCCGCTGGTTCCCCGTGGACCACCCCCTGTGGCAGCGGGGAGAGCTGACCGTCGCCGAGTTCGCCTCCACCGTCGGCGCCCCCTACGGCGACCGGGAGATTCTCCTCGCTCCCGGCCAGACCCTGGCCATCGAGGTCGTCGGCACCGATCTATCCGTCGCCTACGCGGACCGGCCCGGCGGCGGCAGTCTGGTCGTGCGGGTGGACGGGGAGGCCCACCCCGCCATCCCCGCCAACCAGCCCTACCGGACGCAGACGGGCGAAGAACGCTTCCTGGAAAACCGCCGGGGCTTCCTCGCCCTGGGGTACGGCTGGCACCGGATCGAACTCGAAGCCACGGAACAACCCGTGCCCGTCCTCGGGCTCTTCGCCTACGACGCCCGCCCCAACCGGACCGGCGAACGGGTGGTGCGCGGTTTTGCCGCGCCGGGTGAAACCATCCGTTTCTCGCCCCCCTTCCGCTGTCGTCCCCTGATCTCCTGCTCCGGCGGCCTGACCATCTCCTGTTCGGCGGCGGACGCCGCCGAGGCAACCTTCGCGGGCACCGGTGCCGGCACCTTCGAGGCCATCGGCGAATGAACCCTACCACCACCTTCGACTGGTCCCGTGTCACCCCCTTCCGGCGGCGGGTCTACGAAGCCCTGCTGACCATCCCGCGCGGGCGGGTCGCCACCTACGGCGAACTGGCCCGCGCCATCGGCTGCCGCAGCCCCCGCGCGGTCGGCCAGGCC
>LVAZ01000463.1 GCA_001603055.1 Victivallales bacterium Lenti_02 | reverse complement strand
GAGTATCTCTGGATGCTCCGCCGCGCCCGCGAACTCGTCGCGGCGGGCCAGGCCGCCAGTCCCGCCGCCGACTGGGACGCCGCTGTTGCCCAGGCCCTCCAGCCACCCCAGCCCATCGCCCAGTTCATGAACCAGTTCGACCGCGAACCGCGCCTTCTCCTCGAACGCCGCGAAACCGTCGCCCGGCTGATTTCCGACTGGACCCAGGCCAACCAGCTCCGCACCCCGCCGGAGCCGTAGGCGGTTTCCCATCCCATAGCCCGAAGGGAGAAGATGATGAAGTGTTCCATCCCCGTGTTCTCCGCCCTCGCCTGCGGGCTCCTCGCAGGCTGCGTCGCCCCCCGCCCGCAACCGGTCGCCCACTGGCCCATGACCGACGGCCAGGGTTCCGCCATCCTGGCGGATGCCTCCGGCCAGGGGCGGACCGCCGCCATCGAGGGGAATCTGCAAACCGGCGGCGGCGAACGCGCCAACGCTCTGGTGTTCTCCGGGGAGACGGCGGGCCAGGCAGTGTTCGAATCGCCCGAGCTTACCGCCCTCACCTTCGCCGCCTGGGTCAAGGTCGCCGGCCTGGGCGAGGGGGACAAGCCCTATCCGCGCGTGCTCGAGCTGCCAGGCTGTTTCCTGCATGTAAACCGCCAGAACCCCGACCGCCTCGGCCTGACCTTCCGGGCGGGCAACAATTCCTGGACCTCCGCAGGCGAAACCTTCGCCCCCGACGCCTGGACGCACCTTGCGGTGACCTACGACGGTGGCAACCCGGCCCAGCCCCCCGTTTTCTACCTGAACGGCCGGCCCGGTCCCCGCGCCCTCGGCAAACTACCCGAGGCCCCCGTCACCATCAAGAGCGGCAAAAGCGTCATCGGCAACAACCTCGCGCGCAACCGTCCCTTCCAGGGACTCATGGGCGACGTGCGCATCTATGACGCGGCGCTCGCGGCCGGCGAGATCAAAACTCTCGCCCGGCGCACCCCGGACGGCAAGCCCCCCGAGGATGTCCCCGTCGTCTACCGCGACGACCTCCCCATCGTCGACCTTTCCGGCTGGAACCACCGTCAGGTGGTCATCGCCGCCGGCACCCCGGAAATCTATCAGGGACACGCCACCACCCTCCTCCTGGCCGACAACCGCACCATGTTCGCCGTCTGGACCTACGAACACGGCGGCGCCTGCGGCCCCATGGCCCGCAGCGACGACGCCGGACTCACCTGGACCCGGCTCGACGACACCCTTCCCCCCAACTACGCCAAGCACCGCAACTGCCCGAGCCTCTACCGCATCGCCGACCCGGACGGCAGGGAACGCCTCTGGGTTTTCAGCGGCTCGCGCGGCATGGAGCGCCTGCTGAGCGAGGACAACGGCGCGACCTGGACCGAAATGCCCCCCCTCGGCTTCCGCTGCGGCATGCCCTTCACCGGCATGATCCGCCTCAAGGACGGGCGCACCGCCGCCTTCGGCCAGATGCGCGTCGAGGGCACCGAGCAGGGCGTCGTCATGTCCGTCACCGCCGACGGGGGACTCACCTGGACCCAGCCCCGCGTCATCGCCCAACAGCAGGGCAAGAATCTCTGCGAACCCTTCGCCCTCCGCTCGCCGGACGGCAACGAGCTTTGTGTCCTTATCCGCGAAAACCACCACACCGCCAACAGCATGATGTGTTTCAGCCGCGACGAGGGCGAAACCTGGACCGCGCCCGAGGACACCTCCTGGGGCCTCACCGGCGACCGCCACGAGGGCGTGCAGGCCCCCGACGGACGCTGGGTCATCGCCTTCCGCGACCGCGCCCTCGGCAGTTCCACCTACGGCCAGTTCGTGGCCTGGGTCGGCACCTACGACGAACTCCGCCACGCCCGCCCCGGCCAGTTCCGCATCAAACTCCTCCACCACTACGGCACCTCCCGCGACGGCTACACCTGGGCCAATGCCGACACCGGCTACCCCGGCATGGAACTCCTCCCCGACGGCACCATCGTCGCCACCACCTATCTCAAATGCTGGGATGACGAGCGCCGCCACTCCGTCGTCTCCACCCGCTTCAAGCTCGACGAACTCCGCCTCCCCAAACGCCGGAAATAAAGCGTCTTCCCCCGCTGTGTATATCGCGCGTTCCGATGAACGCCCGATTCCTGGAGTTTTTGCATAAATCGGTCTTGGTTTTCGCCATTCGCAAAAGGGGGCGTGTGTAGCCCGTAGGGGCGAGGCTTGCCTTCGCCCGGCCTTTCAACTAACCGAGACGGGTCGCATGCTTTCGTTTTTTCCGTCCCTGACTTCCGAGCCCACCCCCGGTGGGCGGCATATCCTAGCCCAGCGGCGGAAGCCCTGGGTAAGGAGGGGATTTGATTCCGAGCCCCCGCAGGGAGGCGGCATATTCCGCAAGGGCATCAGCCCGAGCATGAGCGCCACACCTTGGACTGACGGCCAAGGACCAATATGCCGCCCTCTGGCGAGGGCTCAGTATCTATTTCCCGCTTTCCCACGGCTCCCGCCGCGGGCTACGATATAGCGCCCTCTGCGAGGGCTCCAGGACCGATCCGTGCCAGACTCCAGAGCGGCCGGGAGAACGCGGCCGCTCCGCGCGCGAAATCAATAGGCGTCCAGACAGGAAATGCCTTTATGGGTCGTGTTGCTGGGCCCGACAATCTGGTCCCAGGTGATTTGGCTCCAGGCATTGGCCTCGACATGACCGTCCGCGTACAGATTGTTGTTGCGGCGGTTGTGCCAGGAAGTGCGGGGATCGCTGGCCTTGAACCAGGCAAGATCGCGCGCCTCGATCCCGCAGGTGGAACTGGGGGTGCAGTCGTTCCAGGAGTTATCGCTGTCCCACATCATCAGCAGCTTGGTGGGACCGGCTTGACAAGTTGTGATCTGGCTCAGGGAGAACGTGCCAATCCCGATATAGTTGTAGCAGTAGCTCACCCGCTTGTCGCCGTTGTGCGGGTCCAGGAAGCCGCCGTTCGCGCGGGAGGCGCACTGGTACACGTTCTGGTCGCCCGCGTAGCCGCGCAGACCGTTGCTTACCCAGCCGTTCCACTGGGTCTCCACCCCCGGCGATGTGTTGGAGTCATCGCTGATGTAGGGGAACCTCTCCTTGTTGTCCTGGGCATACATCATCAGCGCCAGACCGACCTGTTTGAGGTTGCTCACGCAACTGATGGCGCGGGCCTTCTCCCGGGCCTGCGCCAGAGCAGGCAGAAGCATCGAGGCCAGAATCGCGATGATCGCGATGACCACCAGCAACTCAATCAGGGTGAACCGCAACTTCTTCATGACGAGTCCCTTTTTTACCTGCCTGCCAATTAGGGAAAAATCATCTCGCAACTGGTCACTGTTGAAAGTAACACGTCTGTCTCGCCTTGACAAATCAAGGCGAATACTGTCTCATCTGTAATTTTTCCAGAAGCACAATCAAATTAAAGCTATTTCCCGGAATAACCTCTCGCGTCACACCGTTTTCCAGCAGATAGATGGCGGGAGGATTTTCCCCGGCCAGTTCCGCATAGTCGTGCGCACTTGCCAGACAGTAGGGAATTTCCGTGCCGACCTCGGCCCAAAAGACATCCAGCTCGCCGGGTTCCCCGTAGAGAATGAAAAACACCCGTAGACCATGGGCCACCGCATCGAGGGTGCCGACCAGCCGGGCGGTATCGATACAGTTGTGGCAGTCCATGGCCAGCACCACCACCAGAACCAACCCCTGGTCGAGCGGCATCCCCGCCGGAGCAAACCGGTGAAAATCGGGCAATGGTTCGGGCGGTTCTTCGGCGGCAGGGCGGCGCCACAGCGGCAGCACGGCCAGGAAAGCCAGCACGGCCAGGCCCGCCGCCAGGCCCCATTTCCTGCGTTTCGCTCCTGCCCCCCCCATCGCTACTCCAGCCGCACGATGCCGGCTCTGCCGAGGCTGTGCGTCGCGCCGGAACCGACCCACTGAATCCATTCGTCGGTCTCCGTCCGCCGGACCCCGAGATTGAAGCCAAGCTCGAGCCCGGGTTTGTACTGGATTCCCGCCGCGGCGAGGGGGATGGTCCAAATGCCGGTCCAACTTCCCTCGCCGACCGAAGCCGTGAAGCGGACGGCCTCGCCTAGCGCCTTGGCGGCGGCGGCGGGGGCACCGGCCTCGGCCACGCTCTCATGGCTGCCGCTGGCAAAGCCGTGGACCACGAAGGTCGGACCGGGCTGGGTGCCCGAGAGGTCCCGGAAACAGACTTCGCCCGCGTCGTCCTGCGTCCACTTGCTCCCCAGCTTGAGCGCGCCCACATCCTTCGCGGGCACCGTCAGGGCGACGAAGAGATGGATGCCGTCGTGGGCTATGCGGGCCTCGCAGGGGTCGGTGCGGACGGTTTTCCCGGCCGGGGTCACGGCCACCGGCAGCGGTTTTCCGGGCCATTCGCCGAAGGCGGGCACCTTCGGCACCGCCGCCCGAGGGAGCACGGGAGCGGGAACGGCGGGCAGCTCGACCTTGATGCTCTTCAAAGGCTTCTCGCGCACACCCTCGGCCTCGACAATCGGCCAGGACGCCCGCAGGGGACTGGCGTAGGGGCCGATCTTGTCCACCGGAATCGGCTCGAAACCAAGCTGGAAGGCGGGCGAATCGGGCCGCAGACGGTAGTCCCCGTTCGCCGCGTCGACGAACAGCGGGTCCGCCACCAGCGAATTCGTGTCGAAGCCCTTCGCCTGCCACTGTTCCC
>LVAZ01000462.1 GCA_001603055.1 Victivallales bacterium Lenti_02 | reverse complement strand
GCCCCAGCGGGCGGTGGGTGAAGGCGCGGCGCCCGTCGGCGTATTCCGCCACCGTCTGCCCCGTGCCCTTCAGCTTCCATTTGTAGATCATCAGCCCCTCGAGGCCGACCGGGCCGCGGGCGTGGATTTTGTTGGTGCTGATTCCCACCTCGGCCCCGAGGCCGTAGCGGAAGCCGTCGCTGAAACGGGTGCTGCAATTCCAGAAGACGTTGCCCGCGTCCACCAGACTCATGAAGCGGTCCGCCGCGCCGGGATCGGCGGTGACGATGGCGTCGGTGTGGCCCGAGCCGTAGCGGTTGATGTGGGCGATGGCCTCGTCGAGACTGTCGACGACCCGGATGGAGAGGATGTAGTCGAGGTATTCGGTGCCCCAGTCCGCCTCGCCGGCGGGCGCGATGCCGGGGAGGATGGCGCGGGTGCGCTCGCAGCCGCGCAGCTCGACATGGTGCGGGGCCAGGGCCGCCGCCAGCCGGGGCAGGAACTCGGCGGCGACCGCCGCGTGGACCAGCAGGGTCTCGGCCGCGTTGCACACCGCCACGTACTGGCATTTCGAGTCGGCGGCGATGGCCGCCGCCATCGCCAGATCGGCCTCGCGGTCCACGTAGACATGGCAGATGCCGTCCGCGTGGCCGAGCACGGCGATGGTGCTGTTTTCCATGATGTGGCGGACGAATTCGTTCGAGCCCCGGGGCACGATCAGGTCGATGCACTCGTCCAGCTTGAGCATCTCGCCCACGTCGGCGCGGGTTTCGAGCAGTTGAATCCAGCCCTCGGGGATGCCGGCCGCCACGCTGGCCTCGCGGATCACCCGCGCCAGGGCGCGGTTGGTTTCGAGCGCCTCGCTGCCGCCCTTGAGCAGCACCGCGTTGCCGCTTTTCAGGCAGAGGGTGGATATCTGCACCAGGGCGTCGGGCCGGGACTCGAAGATGACGCCGATGACCCCGATGGGGCAGCTCACCCGGTAGAGTTCGAGGTTCGTGTCCAGTTCGGTCGCGGCCAGGGTGGCGCCCACCGGGTCGGGCAGGGCCACCAGGCTGGCGATGCCCGCGATGCAGCCGTCGATCTTGGCCCCGTCGAACTTGAGGCGCTTGAGGAGAGGCGCGGCGAGATCGGTCGCCGCCGCCCGTTCGAGGTCGGCGCGGTTGGCGGCCGCAATGTCCTCGCGGTGGGTGGCCAGAGCCTCGCCGATGGCGGCCAGGGCGCGGTTTTTGGTGGTTGTATCGATGGCGGCCAAGGGAATCGAGGCGGCCTTGGCGGCGCGGGCCAGATCGGCGGTGGTCATGGCAAACTCCCGTTTGCGCGGGTGGACGGTTCCGTGATTTCGCAAAGAGTGAATATAGGAAAGGGGACGGCTCCTGCAAGCCGACTTGAGCGAAGGAAGCCGCCACGGCTGGCGCAATGCCGTACCCCGCGCCACATTAGGCCCTGTTTTTGCCGTCACCTCTGTTCCACCCCGTCGAGGACGCGAGTTCGGCACTATGAAACGATGCTTCATTTCGGCTCTTGGGCAACGGCTGCTGCCGCGGGCGCTGCGCGTCCCCGCCGGTCCCCGGACCTGCTTGCCGGCCTCTCCCGCCACCGTTGTGGCCTTGGCCCTGGCCGAGTCGCTGCCGCCCGAAGCCGCCGCCCCGCCGCCCGGGCCGCGCCCGGAACAGCTTCCCGAGGGGGTCGCGGTGGAGCTGTGCAATTTCCTCCACCGGATCGGGCTGGGCATCCGCGAACTGCGCGGGGCCGAGGGGCTGGCCAAACCCGCCCGCGGCCTGGGCCTCGCCTTCGAGCAGATGCGCCAGCGGCTCAAGGCCGAGGGCGTCGAGTTCGCCGACCTCACCGGCCATCCCTGGAGCCCCGAACGGGCCGATTTCGAGTGTACCGGCAAGCCTCGGGCCAAACTCGGCCTCGAAGCCGCCGTGATCGAATCCTGCGAACGCCCCGCCGTCACTATCGGCGGCGAACTGGTGCAGAAGGCGCGCGGCGAGGCCCTGCGCCCGCCCAGTGCCGCCAACGACGCGGACTAAGGAAGAGAAGGCATGAGCGAAAACAAGCTGAACATGGTGGATTTCGCCCGGGATTTGGCCCGGCGCGGCCTGCGCGAGGATGCCCTGCTGATTCTCGAACTGCTGCCCGAACCCGCCGCCATCGAGACCCGCGATATGCGGGCGCGGCTTCTGGCCCAGGTCGGCCGCTACGCCGAGGCCGAGGACATCTGGCAGCAAATCCAGGCCGAATGCCCCGACCATCAGGGCGCCAGGGAGGGGCTGGCCGTCGTCGCCAGCCTGCGCCGGAACCCCGTCCGCCGGTTCCGCGTGGCCCTCGCCCTGAATTTCTGCCGGGTGGCGGGCACCTGCCTGGCGCTGTTCGCCGTCCTGCTCCTCGCGCTCGGGGTCTGCCTCGCCCGGCAAAGCCTGGCCGGACTGGCCAAGGGCCAGCGCGAGCTGGCCGGGCAGATCGCCGAGCGCAAGACGGCCGTGGACGAGGCCCTCGCCAAGCTCCGCCAGGACTCGACCGAACTCGCCAAGCTCCAACTGCGCAACGGCGACGCCCTCGCCGAAATCAAAACCGAACTCGACACCACCCGCAAGGGGCTGGCGGGAACCCTCGCCACCACCCGCAAGGAAACCGCCGCCGCCATCGCCGAACTGAAGGAGCAGGCCACCGCCATCCAGGCCGATACCGGAAAGCTCGCCGCCGGGCTCAAGGCCGAAACCGAAAAACTCGCCGCCGCCCAGCAGGCCGCCGCCAAACGCCTGGCCGAGCAGACTGCCGCCCTCGCCAGTCAGCAGGAGGCCACCAATGCCGCCCTGGCCAAGATCGCCGACGCCTCGGCGGGAAGCACCAGCGAACTCGCCAAAACCCTCGCCGGCCAGGCCGCCGAGCTGACCAAGCTCAAGGCGACCCTGGACGCCGTCGCCAAAGCCGGCACCGCCCGGGACACGGCCCTGGCCCAGCTCCTGGCCGAGACGGAATCCCAGGGCAAGCGGCTGGACACCCTCGTCGCCGCCGACCCCACCCAGCGCCTCGCCGACCTCACCGCCCAGTATCTCCAACTGCGCGCCAGTCTGAACACCCAGGCCAAGCGCACCGAGGAACTGACCGCCCAGATCAAGACTCTTACCGATAGCATGGCCGCTCCGGCTCCGGCCGGCGGCAATTGACGCACCCCGGCAGGCGACCACCGTGGAAACCATGAGCGCGAATCCCACCCCTACCCGTATTCTGATCGTCGAGGACGAGCCCGACATGGCGCGGGTTCTGCAGTTCAACCTGTCCCGCCAGGGGCACGGGGTGGACCATGCCGCGACCCTCGCGGCCGCCGCCGAACGGTTGGCGGGGACCACCTATCAGCTCGTCCTGCTCGATCTGCGTCTCCCCGACGGCTCGGGCCTGGATTTCCTCGCGGGACAGCAGGGACTGCCGCCGGTCATCGTGGTGAGCGCCCTCGGCGACGAGACCACCGTGGTCGAGGCCCTGAACCGGGGGGCCGAGGATTTCGTGGCCAAACCTTTCCGCATCCGCGAGTTGCTGGCCCGGGTCTCCGCCACCCTGCGCCGCCACACCCCCGTTGCCGTCCCCCCCAACGCCGAGGTGGTCGAGGACGGGGGGCTGCGGCTTGACCTGGCCAGCCACGAGGCGGCCAGCGACGGCGAGCCGGTGATCCTCACCCGCTCCGAGTTCCGGCTGGTTCTGCATTTCCTGCGGAATCCCGGCCGGGTGCTGACCCGCAAGCAGCTCTGCGACGAGGCCCTCGAGGCGGGCGGCAGCGTGCAGGAGCGGACCATCGACGCCCATATCCGCACCATCCGCCGGAAGCTGGGCGGCCAGGGGCAGCGCATCGCCACCGTCTGGGGCGTGGGCTACCGGCTGGTGGAACTCGGGGACGAGGAATGAGCGGCCCGCAGAGACGGCTCGCCTGGCAGCTCACCGTTGCCTGCGTCGGTCTGGCGACCCTCTGTCTCCTGCTGGCCGCCGCCCCTCTGTTCATCGGCAACCGCCGCCACTACGTGTCCCGCGCCACCGCCCGCTTCGAGCGGGAGCTGCGCCTGCGCCACGAGGAACTCCTCGCCGCCGCCGCCCGCGACGACCGCGAGACGCTCGACCAGCTCTGCGAGGCGCTGAACGTGGACTACCAGGGACGGGTTTCCCTGATCGCCGCCGACGGCACCATCTACGCCGACAGCATGAGCGCCCGCTGCCGCGAGCGCGCCCGCGCCGAATGCATCCCCGCCATCCGCGAGGAACGGGCGCGCATGCTCGAACGGACCCAGCCCCTGAACGACACCGTCGCCATCCGCCTTCCGGTCCGTCTCGACCCCCTGGGGCCGATGACCGTCCGTCTGGCCCTGCCCATCCAGCCGGTGCGCGAGGAAATGCGCAGAATGGGCCAATGGCTGCTGGCCACGGCGGTCCTGGTCCTGGTCGCCGCCGTTTTCGCCGCCGTCCTCGTGGCCCGGCGCATCGCCCGCCCCGTCGAGCAGATGACCCGGCTGGCCGAACGGATCGCCGAGGGCGACCTCGAAGGTCCGCCGCCCGCCGTCGCCGGCACCGGGGAAATCGCCCGCCTGGCCCAGGCTCTCGCCGCCATGCAGAACGGTCTGCGCCAGAACATGAACGACCTGCGCCGCGAGCGCCAGCAGGCCCTCGCCATCGTCGCCGCCATGACCGACGGCGTCCTCGCCCTCCACGCCGACGGGCGGATTCTCTTCGCCAACACCGCCGCCGCCGAACTGCTCGGCACCGCCCTCGCCGCCGGCTCCTCCCTCGCCGAGGCGGCTATCCCGGAAGCCGTCCGCGAACTGGCCAACGGCGTACTGGTCAGCCAGGCCCCCCGCGAGACGGTCCTCGGCAACGAGCTGTGCGGCGAGCGCCTGCTCGGCGTGGCCGGCACGCCGGTGGCGGCGGACCCCGGCGGCGCCGTTCTGGTTTTCCGCGACATCACCGAGGCCCGCCGCGCCGCCAGTCTCGGCCGCGAGCTGGTGGCCAACGCCTCCCACGAACTGCGCACCCCCATCGCCATCGTCGAATCCAGCGCCGACACCCTGCTCGCCGCCGGGGACGAACTCCCCGCCGACCTCCGCGAATTCGCCGAGATCATCTCCCGCAACTGCCGCCGCATGGCCGGGCTGGTCTGCGAGACCCTCGAACTCTCCAAGCTCGAATCCGGCTGGGGCCAGCGGCCCGAGCCCCTCGATCTGGCCGAACTGGCCGCCCGCGCCGTCGAGCAGTGCCGCCCGATGGCGGTCGCCAAGGGGCTGGAACTGACCCTCGCGGCCCCCGCCCCCGCCCCCGTCCAGGGCATGGCCTCCCAACTGGGCAGCGCCCTGCGCAACCTGATCGAGAACGCCATCCACTACACCCCCGCCGGCGGGCGCGTCGACGTGGTGGCGAGTCTGGGTGAAACCCATGCCGAATGCGTGGTCGGCGACACCGGCCCCGGCATTCCCGAGACCGACCACAACCGCATCTTCGAGCGCTTCTACCGGGGCGACTACGCCGCCCAGCTTCGCGCCGAGGGCAGTGGTTTGGGCCTCGCCATCGTCCGCCGCGTCGCCGAACTCCACGGCGGCAGCGCCAGCGTCGCCAGCGCCCCCGGACAGGGCAGCCGCTTCACCCTCCGCATCCCCCGGCTCTAGCCAGCGCATCCTCCTCCACCCGCGCAGGCGGGCGCTGGCCCCCTTGAAAAACCGCCGCGAGAGCGTATTTTCAGCCGCTTGCCGAGGACAGTCGGGCGGGGATGCCGGGCTGGAAGAATCGGTCGTACCCACCGGCTTTCGCCGGGGATATCGAGGATAGGCCATGAGCCAGAGCATTGTTTCCGCATCCGGCACCCGTCCGGGAGCCCGTTTCTTCGGCCAGGTCCAGTACGACATCCGGCTGTGGCTTTACGCCATGGCGTTGCTGACCCTCTCCCGGCTCGGGCTCATTTTCCTCTTCCGGCGGCTGATCGCCGAGAGCAGTGGCTACGGAACCATCGCCAAGGCGCTGCTCAACGGCATGCGTTTCGACTCGCCCATCGCCACCTGGTTCATGCTGCCGCCCCTGCTGGTCAGCATCGCCTGCCTGTTCCGCGACTGGACGGCCCGGGCCGGCACGGTCCGCCGCGTCGTCGGCATTGTCTTCACTTTCCTCACCGTCCTGCTGTTCATGATCACGACCCGCTACTTCGAGGAATACAACGACCAGTTCAACCATTTCATGTTCGGCCTGTACTACGACGATGCCGGCGCCATTCTGGAAACCATCTGGACCAACTACCGGCCCCTGTCCGGGCTGGTCTTCGTGATGGTCAGCGGGGGGATTGCCACCGCCGCCTTCCTGGTTCTCGCCAAGGTCCGCTGCGGGATTTCGGAGAGGGCGGTCCGCTTCGTGTCCGCCTCCCTGCCGCGCCAGATTCTGGCCGGTCTGATCCTGCTGGCGCTCCTTGCGGGCGCCGTCCGCGGCTCCTTCGGCAGACGCCCGGCGCAGAAGAAGGACGCGGGCATCACGCGCGACGAGTTCCTGAACAAAATGGTCTTCAACCCGTACACCGCCCTGCGCTATGCCGTCAAAGACCACTCCCGGCTGTCCGGCGCCAAGGGGTTGCGCGTGTTTCTGGCGGACGAGAACGTCCGCCGCGCCCTGCAACTGCTCTTCGCCACCGACGCATCCCACGCCACGGTGGACGAGTATCTGGCGAGGAGCGCCCGAGGGGCGGCGACCCCGGCCCCGGAGCATGTCTTCCTGATTGTCATGGAGAGCTACGAGGCCTGGCCCATGTTCCCCCGGTTCCAGTCCCTGGGCATCGCCGACGAGTTGCTGGCCCTGGCCGGAAAAGGCATCGATGTGCGCGCCTTCGTCCCCGCCGCCGGCGGCACCATGGAATCCTTCGCCGCCATCGTCACCGGCCTTCCCGACGTCGGCGTCCACACCAACTACCAGCCCACGGCCCGCGAATCCTACCCGACTTCGGCCGGCACCATCTTCCGCCAGTTGGGCTACACCACCCGGGTCTTCTACGGCGGCTACCTCAGTTGGCAGCGGCTGCCCGACTTCTGCCGCGCCCAGGGCTTCGACGAAATCTACGGGGCCGCCGACATGGGCAACTGGCTCAAGGGAAACGAGTGGGGGGTGGACGACGAGGTGCTTTTCGACTTTATCGTCAAGACCGTCTCGGCTTCGCCCCGCAGCTTCAACGTGATTCTCACCACCAGCTTCCATCCCCCCTACGACATCGATGTCCGTGGCAAAGGCTTCCCTCTGGCGGTGCTGCCCGCCGAACTGGCCGAGGTGGCCAAGGCGCCCGATCTGAACATGCTGGGCCATTTCTGGTACTCCGACCGTTGCCTGGGCGATTTTGTCCGCGCGGTGGAGGCGAAACTCGAACGTCCCCTGTTCGCCATCACCGGCGACCACGCCGGACGGCGCAGCATCACCCACCGCCCCACGACGGCGGAACGCACGCTGGTCCCCTGCGTGTTCTACGGCCCCGAGGTGCTCGCCAATGTCGCCGTTCCCGAAATCATCGCCGGTTCCCATATCGACATGGTCCCGACCCTGATCGAGCTGTGCGCCCCGCCGGGAACCCCCTACTTCGCGCTGGGCCGGGACATGCTGCAACCCGGCATCCCGCCGTTCGGCTTCGGCAACCGGGGCATGGTGGACGGAGCCTTCGTGGCCAGCGCCTCCCCCACCTCCCAGAGCCCCTTCGAACGAATTGCCGGAATCCTCGGTGCCGATTCTCCCGTCCATGAGCCGGCGGACCTCATGCCTTTGTCCAACGCCTTGCATGGCATCGCCTGGTGGCGAATCATGAAGGGTCCCGTCCTGCCCTAGGCGATCCCCCGAAACGGAAGCCCCGACATGCCCGTCAGCCGCGCGGAAATCAATCGGAAACTCCTTCATCTCGGATCGGGTTGCGGCTTTCCCATCGCGGCCCTCTATCTGCCCCGGCTCGCGGGCGGATCGCCTGGTTTGCCGGCGATTTTTTTCGGGATTCTGCTGGTTGCCTCCCTGGCGATGGAATGGCTTCGCCTCCATGTCGGTGCGGCCAACCGCGTGTTCGGCACCCTGGCGGGGGCCTTCCTCCGGGAAGAGGAACACAAGGCGATGACCGGGTCCACCTATCTGGTGGCGGCGGCTTTCGTCTGCACCATCCTGTTCCGGGACCGCCCCGACATTACCTTCGTCTCGCTGAATCTCTTCATTCTGGGGGACGCGGTCGCCGCGGTGGCGGGGCAGAGCATAGGCAGGGTGAAGATCGGGCGCAAGTCCCTCGAAGGCTCGCTGGCCTGCTTTGCGCTCTGCGTCCTCCTGGGCGTTTTCGTCTATCCCCACGTGCCCCTGCTTCTCGACCGCTGGGATGGACGCCTGCCCCTGCCCACCCTCCTCGTCGTGAGCCTCGCGGTCACGCTGCTCGAACTGGTCCCCATCCGCCTCTCCCGCACCTTTGTCCTGAACGACAATCTGGCGGTTCCCGTCCTCGCGGGCCTGATTCTCCTCTGGCTCTCCCCGGCCTGAACGGCGCGGGCACTTACCGCCTCGCGTATTCCTCCGCCAGACGCGCCACGCGGGTTCCGGGCGCGCTGGCTTCGAGCAGTTCGGCGACGCCGGGATGGCAGGTGAAATAGAGGATTTGCTGGGATTCGGCCAGCCGGCCGATGGCCCGCGCGGCGGCCCGGGAGCGGGAGGGGTCGAAATTCACCAGGATTTCGTCCATCAGCACCGGCAGACACATTCCCTTGCGGGCGCTGTCGGCGAGGAAGCCGAAACGGAGGGCGAGGTAGAGCTGTTCCACCGTGCCCCGGCTGAGCTGGTCGGGGGTCCGGGTCTCGCCGTCCTCGCGGCGGGCCTGGAGCTGGCGGTCGCCGCCGAGAGGCGAGAAGATGCCCGCGTAGCGGCCGTTGGTCAGCAGGCGGAAGAACTCGGAGGCCTCCTTGAGCACCTGGGGCTGGCGCTCCCGCTCGAAGGTGGCCTTGGCCTCGTCGAGCAGACGTTTCGCCAGCATGGCGCGGGACCAGTCGAGCGCCTCGGCCGCCATTTCCGCGCGGACCGCCTCCTGTTCCTGGCGCAGCCGGGCGATTTCGTCCGAGGAGGCCAGCCGGGCCATGCGTTCGAGCACTTGGGCGCGCTCGTTGCGCAGGGATTCGCCGGTTTCCTGGAGGTCCCGGACCTCGGCGGCCAAGGCGTCGATTTCCTCGGGCAAGCCGGCCTGGTCGGTGTCGCTGAAAAGGGTCCGCACGGTCGCTTCGTCGGTGGTGCCGAGGGCGGCTTGCAGATTGCGCAGCCTCTGCCGCCGGGCATCGGCGGCAAGACGGCGCTGCTCGGCATGCGCGATCCGCTCGCGCAGTTCGTCGGCGGATTCGGCCCCGTGACGGGCCAGCAGCGCGGCCAGGGCGGCGCGGGCCTGCTCCTGGCGCTCGGCGGCGCGGAAAAGGGCCTTTTCCGCCTTGTCCAACTGCTTCT
>LVAZ01000461.1 GCA_001603055.1 Victivallales bacterium Lenti_02 | reverse complement strand
GTTGACGAAGTCGGTGGGCTCGCTGACGTCGGTCCCCGTCGGCACCAGGATGCTGCCGTAGACATGAGTGGACCAGCCGAGATTGAGGATGTCGCCGGGGGCGGGGGAGTAGACGAGGGCCTTGCGGTATTGGCCTTTGTAGTTCCAGCTTCCGACGGCGGAGTCGTAGCTGTCGATGTAGGAGGAGCCGGTGATGGCGGCGGTGCCGCCGCCGAGGATCGCCATGGCGAACGAGAAGGAGGTGGGGCTGTCGGAGTTGGACCCGCCGTCCTTGGGGATATCGACCCGGTAGCCGTTGAGCTGCTGTCTCGAGCCTTCGCTGCCGGAACTGACGAAGCCGGTGGAGTCGATCCGGAAGCGGAGGTGGGTGGCGAGGTCCTCGCCCTGGACGGCGAGCTGGAACCCCCAGCCGTTGCCCAGCTCGAAGGTCTTGCCGTCGAGCGCGTCGACGGCGTCCATGCCGTCCTTGCGGATTTGGGCGATGGCGTAGCGGGCGCCGGATTCGGCCATGAAGAAGGCCTGGTTGCCGGTCTGCTGGACAATCCCGCTCTCGACGTTGCCGCCGACCAGGGTGGCGAGGGTGGCGGCGAGGGCGCCGACCACGACCAGCACGCCGAGGGAGACAAGCAGGGCGGCACCCTGCTCGCCGCGGCGCGCATGGGGTATCCGGTTGGTGTTCATGGTGCGTGTCCTAGGGAAAGAGGGCGGTGGTGAATTCGCCGACCTCGTCCACGTTCATCGTGATGGCCAGCTCCCCGGTGGCGGTGGAGTGGGTGGCCTGGAAGGCGTTGACCCGGTTCATAAGAACCTTGCCGTTAAGCCGGAGTTCCGAGCCGGTGAATGCAATCTGCTGGCTGGTGCCGTCCCGCCGGGTGGTGAAGGCGATGGCTTGGCCGTCCTCGGCGATGGCGAGAAGCAAAGCGCCGGAATCCGGGTCGAAATCGACGAAGCGGAGTTCGAGGATCAGGCGCTGCATGGCGACCTGGGCCTTCTGGGAGAGGTCGAGCCGGGTCTGGCCGAGGATGAAGCCCCTGGCCCCCGCGCCGAAACTGAACGAGGCGACCGCGCCGACAATGCCCATGATGACGAGCACCGCGATGACTTCGGCCAGGGTGAAGGGGTGGCGTCTCATTCGGAAACCCCCTTCGGAAAGATGCCGACGAGCAGGTTGCCGCTGTTGGCGATGACCACCTTCAGGGAGTCGTCCGCGCTGCCGGCCACTTCCTGGCCGTTCTGGAAGCGCACGTAGGAGCATTCGAGGACGGTGAAACCGGTGCCGTAGGGGGAGGGGGTCTGGAGGATTTTGCTGCGGAACGCGGCGAGGTCCGCGCGCAGGGCGGGGTCGCTGTCGTAGTCGTCGGAGATGCGCTCCATGACGGTGAGGAGGAGGTTGGCCTGCTGGACCGGCTCGGGGGCGGCGACGGTCTTCTGGAGGATGCCTTGCAGGAAGGGCGCGAAGATGGCGGTCGCGATGGCCAGCACGATCAGGCCCGCAATCAGTTCCACCAGAGTGAAGCGGCGGGGGAGGGGGCCGGATTGGCGGGTGCTTGGGCTCATGGGGTACTTACTCGATGAAGCCGGTGACGCCGGCCACGGTCACGGTGCTGGTGCGGCCGGCCGCCGAAAGGGTGATGGACCGGTCGGCGGGGCCGGGGTTGCCCCAGGGGTCGTAGGCGAGGCTGCCGGTGCCGGCGGTGATGCCGACGCCGGGGGCCAGCACATGGGCCGCCGAGTTCGAGCCGGGCCAGGGGAGGGTGGAGGCGGCGCCGTCGCGCTGCAGCGTGTAGCCGGTGGCGGTGATGGCCACCGACCAGGAGGAGCCGGTGTCGGACATGGCGCGGGTCTGGGCGTAGCGCAGATTCGAGCGGAGCAGGGCGGCTTCCATTTCGAGCGAGGGGCGGCCGCCGAAGCCCCGGCTGATCACCACGGCGGACAGCACCGCCAGCACCGTGAACAGGGCGATCGCCTCGATCAGCGTGAAGGGGCGGGGGAGATTGGCGGGGCGTCGTTTCATGTCGCTGCCCGGACGGGAGGCGGGCGGGCGGCCCGCTTGCGCGTGCCGACCGCCCGTCGGTTTCACATGGGGATGCTGTCAGGATGGCCGGCTAGTTGGCGGGGACGTTCCAGGTGCCGGTCGCGGTCGCGGAATCGTAGGTGCCCGTGAGGCTGATCACGCCGGCGGTGTCGGTGTCGAAGGCGACGGACACGTCGCCGAAGATCACGGGGCTGGTGAAGTTGGCGGCGGTCATGACCTCGGTGTTGGTGGGATTGCCGCCCGCGCCGCCGGGCTTGTTCTTGTCGAGGTAGGCCTTGACGTAGGCGACGGAGAGGGAGGCCTTGGCCTCGTTGATGCCGGCCTGGGCGATGCCTTTGCGGGCATCGTCGGCGAGGTTGATGAACTTGGGGGCGGCGACGGCGGCCATGATGGCGATGATCAGCAGGACCGCGATGATCTCGACGAGGGTGAAGTTGTTGGTTCGTTTCATGTTTCGAGGACTCCTTTTTGTGGTGATAGACTCAGATGCCGTTTTCGACTTGCGTGGGCTTGATCGGTTCCGTACCGATTTCGCAGGTTTTTTATTAGCGTATACCGTGCCAACTCTGTCGGCAAGTGGCGATCGGACAAGAAAAAAGTGTTTTCCGGCGGGTGGCGGAGCTCGCCGGTTCGGAAAGGGGCGATTCCGCAGGATGGAAGGGCGGTTGCGCCGGTTCGGGATCATGATTCGGGCGGCAAATCCCCCCCCGGGCTGCTTCCCCCACCTTTCCCTCGCTTCGTTGCGTTCCGGCAGACGCAACAAGTTTTGGAGGTCGCCGGCCACTTCCCCGTTCCGCCCGGGTGTCTGGCGGATGCGGAGCGAGACGGACGGGAGCGCCGGACGGCGCCCCCCCCCGGCGGCGAAAAAGGGTCGGCCGACACGCTGTGCATGTCGGCCGACCATCGGGAAATCAGATTCTACAGGCAGAAGGCTTGCTGACCATCACTGGACGGGGACGGTCCAGGTGTTCGAGCCCGTGGTGGAAACGCTGCCGTGCGACCCCACCAGGGTGATCGTGGTGCCGTCGGCAGTCATCAACACGGACGCGTCGCCGAAGGCCACGGTCGCGGGCGAATCGCCGAAGCCGGCCGCCGTGAGGACGGACTGCCCCGTGATGCCGGTGTTGACGCCGCCGGCGGCAAGATAGGCCTTGTGGTAGGCGACGGAGAGGGAGGCCTTGGCCTCGTTGACGCCGGCCTGGGCGATGCCGCGCTTCGCGTCGTCGGAGAGGCTGATGAACTTGGGGGCGGCGACGGCGGCCATGATGGCGATGATCAGCAGGACCGCGATGATCTCGACGAGGGTGAAGTTGTTGGTGCGTTTCATGATGCGTGATGCTCCTTGGGGTGGTTTTGTCGGGCTGGTTACTGCCGGTATGACAGATTCCGTTGCCGATATTCAGGCCCCTTGAAAGCATGCGTCATGCCAAGTGTGTCGCGTCGGGTGCGATCCAGTGGCTTTTGTTTCGTGGGGCGGGCAATGGGTACGGGCGCGCCGTGCCTGCGGGAGATATTTCCCGGAAGGCGTATTCCGGGAGGATGTTTGGCGCCTCCAAAATATGGAGGAAGGCTTTGCGCCTGCAAAACGTGGAGGAAAAGGGGCCGTCGCGGGGGGAGGTCAGCGGAATTCGGGGGGGGAAGGTCCATACGGCGGAGCGAGGGTGACGCCGACCCCGTTCACTTTCCGGGCGGTGATGGTGACGGAGTGGCCCTGGGCTTCGACATCGAGTTCGCCGTCGCCGAAGAGGATGCCGGTATTGCCGGTTTCCGCGCCGTCGGTGAAACCGGCGGCATCGGTGACATCCTTGCCGGCGATGCCGGTCCCGTGCTGGTCCCGGAGGTAGGCTCTGGCGAAGCCGAGGGCGAGGGTGGCGAGCGCCTGGTTGACGCCGGTCCGGGCCGCGCCATTGCGGCCTTCCTCGGCGATCCGGGTGAATCTCACGGCGGTTGCCGCCGCCATGACGGCGATGGGCACAATCACGGCGATGGTTCCACCGGAGTGAAGGGGTGGCATTTGCGGGACATGGCTTTTCCTCTTCAGGAGGCATTTGCTTGCTGCTGTCCCGCTAGCTGGAATATGCCAGAATCGTCAGGTGGCTCCGTTGTCCGGGTGGCGGAAGATGCTCGGGTCAAGACGGTATTTCTTGATCCGGTGCCAGAGGCTTCGCTCCTTGATGCCGAGGATGCGGGCGGCCTCGACCTGGACGCCGTTGGCTTGGGCGAGGGCGTCGAGGATGAGTTTCCGCTCGATGGCGGCCAGGGTGTCGTCGATGCAGGTTTCCCCGTCCGGGTCCGGAACAACCGGGATTGTGCGGGGG
>LVAZ01000460.1 GCA_001603055.1 Victivallales bacterium Lenti_02 | reverse complement strand
CGACGAACTGGTTGCGCACGTGGCGGGTGGTGTAGTCCATGACTCGCGGCAGGCCCACCAGGCCGGCCGCCGGGGAGGCGGCGAAGAGCCGCTCGTAGTCCGCCGCGTTGGCCTGCCGGGCCGCCGTCCACTCGTCCAGATGGCGCAGTTTGACCTCGAGCACGGCGGCCTGGAGCGCGTCCAGGCGGAAGTTGCCGCCCACGTGGGCGTGGTAGTAGGCGGGGAACATGCCGTGGTTGCGGAACATGGCCAGTTTCCCGGCCCGGTCGGTGTGCCGGCTCACCACCATGCCCGCGTCGCCGAAGGCGCCGAGGTTCTTGCTGGGGAAGAAGCTGAGGCAGGCGTAGTCGCCGAGGGTTCCCGCCGGACGGCCCTTGTATTCGGCGCCGATGGCCTGGGCCGCGTCCTCGATCACCAGCAGACCGTGGCGGGCGGCGATGGCGTTGATCGGGTCCATGTCCGCCGCCTGGCCGTACAGATGCACCGGCAGAATCGCCTTGGTGCGCGGGGTGATTCTGGCCTCGATCCCGGCCGGGTCGAGGTTGTAGCTGTCCGCCTCGATGTCCACGAACACGGGTTTGGCGCCGACCCTCCAGACGGCCCCCGCCGTGGCGAAGAAGCTGTAGGGCGTGGTGATGACCTCGTCGCCGGGGCCGATGCCCTCGGCCATCAGCACCATCAGCAGCGCGTCGGTGCCGGAGGAGACGCCGCAGGCGGCGGGAACCCCGCAGTAGGCGGCGATGGCGGCCTCGAAGGACTCCACCCGCGGGCCGAGGATGAAGGACTGCGACTCGCAGACCTCGTCGAGCACCGGGAGAATCTCGTCGCGGATCGCCGCGTACTGGGCTTTCAAATCAAGAAGCGGTACCTGCATGGACCATCCTTAAGTCTGTGTCTCGATCATTCCGGAAAAACCGCCGCAGGACGGACCGCGACCGCACGGGGCGAGACGGCCTAGATGCCGCCGCCGATGTTCATGCCGGGGAACGCCTTCAAGGTGAACATGACGGTCACGAAGAAGTCCCCGTTGTCCTGCCCGACGGCGAGGGAGCCCATCCAGCAGTGCAGGTCGCGGATGATTTCCAGGGACTGGCGGGCCAGGTTGTTGTCGACGAAATCGTAGGCCAGGCTGAGCCGTCCGGTGGTCTTGGCGTTGATGGGCAGGGTGAGCTGCGCCTCGAACCACTGGGCTTCGTCGTAGGGATAGGCGAGGGAGTTGGCCTCGCCGGTGAAGTCGAGGAGGGGGCTGCCCATGGAGTAGACGGACCGGGGCATGTACTCGTTGCGGTAGATGTAGGCGAGGGTGAAGCGCCGCCGCTGGTCCCGGCCGATGCCCATGCCCAGCTCGGCCCGGCTCAGTTCGCCCTCCTCCATGTCGAAGACGACGGTGTTCCAGAAGTCGAGGCCCTCGCGGGGCCGGACCTCGATGCGGTTGCCGAGGCTGCCCAGGGTGCCGTGCTCGGCGTCGGGCCCGGTGGTGGCGGTGGTGGCGGCGGCGGAGTAGTACTTCTGCTTGTTGAAGTGGAAGTCGGCGTAGGTCTGCATGCGGGCGAAGGTGTAGATGCGGCCGTTGCGCCGGGTCTGCACGCGCTGGTCCACGCCGGCCCGGAGGAAGTTCATCTCCTGCAGGCGGTCGTTCTGGTCGAAGTAGTAGAGGTTCTCCCGGTCCTCGGAGGGGTCGGAGACGTAGGTGTAGTTCAGGTAGGGCTGGGCGACGTGGCGCAGGCCGTCGAGATCGAGGGTGCCGTTCCGGTAGTCGTTCCAGGCCCGGTACAGCTTGGTGCTGACCTCGAGGCCCAGCTCGCCCGCCACGTTGGTCGTGCCCTTGCCGTCGGCGTCGTATTCGCGGAAGAAGCCGCCCAGGGGGTAGGTGGCCCAGTTGGAGTTGTCGTGGACGAACAGCTCGCGCAGCATGGGGTCGGTCAGCCTGCCCTCGCTGGAGTCGGAGTACCAGACCGTCTGGAAGCCCGCGCGGGGCACGAACTGGAATTCGCCGAGCGAGAAGGGCGCGTAGACCGCGTTCACCCAGTTCGCCCGCCAACTGTCGTAGGACCGGGCGTTGAGCGGGTCGCCGCCCGGCACCAGGGGCTCGTCGAACTCCCGCCATTTCATCTCGTAGTGCCCGAAGGTCAGCTCGCTCTGCCAGTAGAGGGGCAGGCCGAAGAGCTGCCGCCGGGGCAGAACCCAGTGCAGCTCGGGCAGTTGCTCGACCGTGGTCTGGAAGCTGTTCAGGCGGGGCCGGAGGGCGAGCGAGAGATTGAAGGTGTCGGCGTTCCAGCTCGCGTCCACGTAGGAATGGGGCTGCGGGTTGGCGTCGTGCTCGCGCTTGAACCAGTCCTCGAGCATGTCGACGTCGCTGAGCGCGTCCACCTGGGCGCGGAAGGTGAGGTCATGATAGGGGTCGAAGCGCTGGTAGAGGCTCAGGCGGTAGCGGACATCCTCGCTCGCGAAGCGCCGGTTGTAGCCGTCGCTCGTCTCGGGCGTGTCCATGTCGAACATGCCGTAGACCAGGAAATCGGTTTCGGAGCGGGCCAGTTGCAGGCGGGTGCGGTTGCCCACCGCCACCCCGTTCTTGCTGCGCAGATCGAGCATGAACTTGGTGCGCCCGTAGTCGCCCAGCCGGTAGGTCCGCCCCAGCAGCAGATAGGCGCCCCAGTCGCTCGAATAGCCCGGCTTGATCTCGATGTTGCCGCCTTCGGTGCTGGTGTCGCCCAGCAGCAGGGGCCAGTAGAACACGGGCACGTCGCCCACCCGGTAGACCACGTGGTAGGCCCGGAATTTGCCGTTCGGATAGTAGATGATGCGCTTGGCCGAAATCGAATAGTGGGGATGCTCGTGGTCGCAGGTCGTGATCCGGGCGTCGGCCACCGACATCCGCCCGTCCTCCTGCCGCTCGCTGCTCCCGGCCTGGCCGTACCAGACGCCGCCCTTGAGGTCGAACACGCCGGTCGAGAAGACGCGGGTCTCGAAGTTGCCCGTCAGCTCCTGGCCCCGCCAGGCCTTCTCCCCGTCCTCGAAGAGCACGTTGCCCCGCGCCTCCACGTCCTTGGTCTTCTGGTTCAGCCGCACCTCGTCCGCCTGCAGCCGCATGCCCTGGTACTCGATGAGCACGTTGCCGCGGGCCGAGGCCCAGCCGGTCTCGGGCTGGTAGTCCACGCTGTCCGCCCGCAGGTCCAGGGGCGAGCCCTCCGGCTCGGCGCCCCGGCAGGGGGAAGCCGCCAGCAAGGCGCAGACCAGACCGGCAAAACACACGCCCAGGAATCGATTCATCATTTTGACCATGACTGAACTCCTCGGCCTTCGGCCTTCCGACAATTCGGCGGCGGGGGGATGGGGGATGGGAAACGCACGCATTGCGCGCCTAACATACTTCCCTCCACACGTTGTGCCAACGCATCCCGCAATGGACTGCCGCGCCCCGCCCGCCGCTGCCCATCCGCCGGGATATCTGCTATAGTTTGGCGCAGCACCAACCATACGGCAAACCATGTCCCCACATCCTCCCTTCCACATCGTCCTCGTCGCGCCCGAAATCCCCCAGAACACCGGCACCATCGGCCGCCTCTGCGTCTGCACCGACAGCCGCCTGCATCTGGTCAAGCCCCTCGGCTTCTCCCTCGACGAGTCGCGCATCCGCCGCGCCGGGCTCGACTACTGGCCCCATCTCGACCTGCACGTCTACGAGGACTGGGCGGACTTCCTGGCGCGGAACCAGCCCCGCCGCCTGGCCATTCTCAGCACCAAGGGCACCGCCTCCATCTACCAGCGGGAGTTCCAGCCCGGCGACTGGCTGGTCTTCGGCAACGAATCCAGCGGCCTGCCCCCCGAACTCTACGACCGCCACCGCGACGACCTCTGCCTCATCCCCATGCCCGGACGCAACATGCGCAGCCACAATCTGGCCAACGCCGTCTCCATCGTCCTCTACGAGGCCCTGCGTCAGACCCTCTGGGCCGGGCCGCGCTAGCCCCCGCCCCGGCGGCATCCCCCCCGGGCGGCCCGCACCCAGCTCCGGCCGCCCGCCGGCACGGCGCGCCTTGACCCGCCCCCGGACGGCCCTATATTCCCGTATTGTAATTTTTTTATTTCGCTCGTATTTCGAACCGGCTTCGGAAAGGGCGGAAAACCCCCAAGGAAAAGGACTCGCCGCATGTTCCGCAACCGTTCCGCCCGTCGTTTCACCCTGATCGAGCTGCTCGTCGTGATCGCCATCATCGCCATTCTCGCCTCGATGCTGCTGCCCGCCCTCCAGCAGGCCCGCGCCAAGGCCCGGATGATCAACTGCACCGGCAATCTGAAGCAGCTCGGCCTCGCCCTGATCATGTACCAGAACGACAACCGCGAGCAGGTCTGCCCCGGCTGGACCTCGGGCGGCACCTGGCCGGTCCGGCTCGCCAACTACTATGGCGACGATGCCGTCCGCCGCTGCCCCTCGAACGCCGACGACGGCCTCAACTCCTACGGCCTCTACAGCGGCATCAGCCAGGCCAACCTGCCCATGCACGCCGTCACCGCCCGCCCTTCCGGCACCGTCATGATGGGCGACAACACCCAGATCAACGTGGATTCCCAGAGTTCCGCGCCCACCACCTGGAGCCGCGCCGGCCACGGCGACTGGCAGCTCAGCTATCCCCGCCGCCTCACCGACAACAACTTCCACACCGACGTGAACTACCTCCGCCGGGTGATGAACGTCTTCGTCCACGCCCCCCAGGTCAACCTGCTCTTCTGCGACGGCCATGTCGAGGGCATGTCGATCAACCAGGCCTGGGGCGGCGGCACCCCCTACGAGTACGGCCACGAAAGCAACATCTGGGACAACCGCTAACCCGTTCCCGCCCAACTCCCGACGCCCCGCCGCCAAACCCCCGCGGCGGGGCGTTTTTTTCTGCCCGGCCGGGGTTCACTTCGGTCCGGGCCGGGCCGAAGAATTCGTCCTGCGGCGGGGCGTTTTTTTCTGCCCGGCCGGGGGTTGACGCGGCAAGCCGCACCCTTCATATTGCCTCACTTTGGATGGAATGCCGGGTGTTCCTGTCTTCAAGGCAATTCGGGAGTCAGTCATGAAACCAACTGTCCGCCGCCGCTTCACCCTGATCGAGCTGCTCGTGGTCATCGCCATCATCGCGATTCTGGCCTCGATGCTGCTCCCCGCCCTCAGCCGGGCCCGCGACAAGGCCCGCGCCATCAGTTGCACCGGCAACCTCAAGCAGGTCATGCTGGGCTGGTTCATGTATCTCGAGGACAACAAGGAGACCTTCGTCCAGCAGAGCTACAACCTCTGCGCCCTGGAGTACTACGACGGCAATGAAGTCATCGTCCAGTACGGCAACTACCAGCCCCTGGTCTATCCCTACATCAAGTCCTTCGAGACCTTCTTCTGCCCCACCAGCGCGCAGACCGCCAAGCGGAACCAGTTCGCCTTCGACTACGCCATGTCCCGTTTCTTCGACGGCAAGACCATGAGCAGCATCTTCGGCGGCGGCACCCGTTCCCCCTCCAGCATGGGGCTCGTTGCCGACAGCAACAACGAATGGATCCAGGGCGACTACGCCTCCCGCATTTCCGCGCGCCACCAGGAACGCGCCAACATCGGCTACGTCGACGGGCACGTCGATTCCCGCACCGCCGCCGACCTCAACGGCAACCCCGAAGTCTTCGGCTACACCATCACCAACTGGCTGAACAACGGCCAGGTCCGGACGTACTAGCCGACCGCGCCGCCACCTTCCCTCCCGCCCCGCCGCGCCCCCCCGCGGCGGGGCGTTTTATTCTTCCATCCCGTTTTCTTGACGCGGCTCCCCGGCCAATTCATATTGGATATTCGTATAAAAATCTTGAAGCCAAACGAAATCGTCCTCGTTTTTTCACCCTCAACTAGCTGGGAGTCCGTCG
>LVAZ01000459.1 GCA_001603055.1 Victivallales bacterium Lenti_02 | reverse complement strand
GTCCCCCGCCACTCCCGCGTTGACGAAATGGATGGTGCGGTCGGGAAACCGGGTCAGATAATAGGCGTAGATCATGCCGGGATACGGGTGGGACTTGGTGATGCTGTCTCCCAGGAAGCAGACCGTGTCGCCATCCTTGAACAGCTCCGCCGCAGCCTTGCCGCCGCCGAGACACGCCAACGCCAGAAGGACCGAACACACCTGATTCATCGCGCTCACCTCAGACCTTGATGGAGAACAAGAAGGGGAACGCTACCGCCCGGCCGCTGCAATGCAAGGATTTCCCCCCACAATGGCGTGTCCTGGTTCGCCGTGAACTGGCCAATTGGCCTGCCGCTCCAGGATGCGACTCCGCCTAGTCGGCTTCCGGCACAACCCGCCCCGGGTCCGCGATACCAGGCCCCGCTATGGCCGGGGATGCTTCACGCTGTCGCGGACGATGAGGCTGTAGGGGAGGACCGAGCGCCGGGGGACCGGGGTCTCCCCGGCGGATTCGAGCACGTCGCCGACGATCTGGGCGAGAGCGGTGTGGTCCTGGGTGATGGTGGTCTGCGGCGGCGTGGCGTAGCGCGAGAAGAGCTTGTGCTCGGAGGCGATCACCGAAATGTCGTCGGGCACCCGGCGGTTGAAGAGCGAGAGGGCGTAGGCGGTGACGATCCCTGCGTTGCCGCCGGGGCAGAACAGACCGTCGATCCCCTGCTGGAGCAGTTTGCCCACCAGCTCCACGTAGTTGTCGTCCTCGGAAAGACAGATCAGCGCCGCGTTGGCGGGCAGACCCCGCTTGCCGAGCGCCTGGGCGACGGCCGCGCGCCGGACATCGACGGTCCCGGTGCCCGCCTGTCCGTGGATGATGCAGCCGATGGTCCGGCAACCCCGTTCATGGAGGTGGCCGACGGCCAAATCCATGCCCTGCTCCTCGTCCGAACGGACCGAGTAGACGTGCGGCTCCCGCGCGGGCGCGTCCCGGTCCACCAGCACCAGCGGCACCGGAAAACGGGCCGACCAGCCGACGAAGTCCCCCGGTTCCGCCCCGATCGCCACCGCCCCGCAGAACTGGATGCCGTTCAGCCGGTCCATGTCCTCCTGCGGCAGAATCTCGATCCGGAAGCGGCGGCGGGGCAGCTCCTGGGTCAAGGCCATCATCACCATTTCGAGACAGTTCCGGATCGGGTAGATGGCCTCGCCGGGGGCCATGATGACCACATTGCGCTGCTTGCTCGACAGGCGGGGGTGGTAGCCGTGCTCGCGGGCGATGGCGAACACATGCTCCCGGATTTCCGGCCGCACGTTCGGGTGGTGGTTGAAGACCCGCGACACCGTGGCGGGAGAGACCCCCGCGAGTTTGGCGATTTCCTGCAAGCCGGCCATGAGCCACCCCGCCTGTTGACGGTTTTTCAATCTACATCGGAGAGTTGTTGAAAACCCGTCGAACTTACATGAATCTTTCCAGAATGCCACCGTTGTCCGTCGGGGGGGCCACCGATATAGTCAGAGAAGTGTTTCCATGCCAGCGGAGATTGCAATGACCGGCCACTACATCCGTTTCGATTCCATCGGCAAAGCCGTCCTGCTGCCGTTCGAGGTGCCCACGCCCAAGGCGGGCGAAGTCCTGCTGGAGAACGAGTACACGGTGGTCAGCGCCGGAACCGAGCGGGCGAACCTGGTGCAGCTCCCCAACACGGGCACGGCCGAATCGGGATTCCCGTTCACGCCGGGCTACAGCGGGGCGGGCCGGGTGATCGCCGTCGGCGAGGGCGTCACCACCCTGAAAATCGGCGACCGCGCCATCATCAACTGGGGCGGCCATCGCTCGCACACCATCAAGAAGGCCGCCGCGACCCTGCGCATCGACGACGAGTCGATCGATCTCTTCGACGCCGCCTTCGCCCCGATTGTCTCCTTCCCGCTGCTGGGAGTGCGCAAGCTCCGGCTCGAAATCGGCGAGTCGGTCATGATCGCCGGCCAGGGCATCCTCGGCGTGTTCGCGCTCCAGTTCGCCCTGCTCTCGGGCGCGATTCCGGTGCTGGTGGCCGATCTCGATGCCGACCGCCGGGAACTGGCTCTGAAACTGGGCGCCAGCGCCGCCCTGTCCCCTGCCGAGGATGGCTTCGTGGACCGCGTCAAGGCCCTGACCGACGGGCAGGGCCCCAATGCCGTGGTCGAGGTGACCGGTTCCGCCCTCGCCCTGCAGCAGGCCCTGGAATACATCGCCTGGGAGGGGCGCATCTCGCTGCTCGGCTGCACCCGCATCTCCGATGTCCCGATCGATTTCTACAAGTACGTGCATCGCCGCGGCGTCTCCCTGATCGGCGCCCATACCATGACCCGCGCCAAGGTGGAGTCCTCGCCGGGGCACTGGACGGAACTGGACGACTACCGCGCCTTCCTCAAACTGCTCGCGGCGGGGAAAATCCAGACCCGCCCGATTGTCTCCAGCGTCTGCTCGCCGGAGAAGGCGGCGGAAGTCTACGGCGCCCTGGCCGACTGCCCGAACCCGCCCCTCGGCATTGTCTTTGATTGGAAGCAAATCCGATGAAGCGAATCCGCATCGCCCAGTTTGGCACCACCCACGAACACGCCTCGGGGACGATCGAGGTGGCCCGGCGCCTCACGGACATCTTCGAGGTCGTCGGCGTGGTCGACGACAGCGCCTCCACCACCGCCCGCCAGAGCAAGGTCGTCAACATGAAGCCCTACGAGGGGCTGCCGCTGCTGACCGAGGAGGAACTGCTGAACCGCACGGACCTCGATGCGGTCTTCGTCGAGACCACCAACGACGACCTGCCCGCCGCCGCCCTGAAATGCGCCGAACGCGGGTTCCACATGCACATGGACAAGCCCGGCGGGCAGAGCATGGCGCCATTCGCGAAGATCGTGGACCTTTGCCGCCGGAAAAAGCTGGTCCTGCAAATGGGCTACATGTACCGCACGAATCCGGCCCTGCTCTTCTGCCGCCGCGCCCTCCGCGAAGGCTGGATGGGCGACGTGGTCGAGATCGACATGAACATGAACCGCTACGACAACGACAGCTACCGCGCCTACATCGCCACCTTCAAAGGCGGCGCCATGTACAACTTCGGCGGGCACCTGATCGACTTCGTCGTCTCGGTGCTCGGCCGCCCCGAGAAGGTCACCCCGTTCCACAAATGCACCCGCGGCGACGGGATCGAGGACAACACCCTGGCGCTGATCGAATATCCCCGCGCCAACGCCACGGTGCGCATCTCGATCACCGACGCGGACGGCATCCCGCACCGCCGGGTGATCGTGCGCGGCACCAAGGCCACCTTCGAGCTGGCCCCCACCGAGCCGATCCCCTACACCCAGCCCTTCAACGTGCGGTTCACCTGCGCGGTCGCCAACCCGGAATTCGGGGTCGGCACCCACCATCCCGAACTGAAGCCCCTAGGCTTCCGCTACGACGACCAGCTCATCGAGTTCGCCAAGTGCGTACGCGGCGAGATCGCGAATCCCTACCCCTACGAACACGAACTGCTCGTCCAGGAAGTGCTGCTCGCCGCTTCCGGCAGCACCACCTGGAGCAAATAATGCACGCCGTCCTAGTCAACGCCGACAACGCTCTGGTCTGGAGCGAAGTGCCCGATCCGATCCGCAAGGATGGTGAAATACTCGTTGACATCCATGCCGCCGCCCTGAACCGCGCCGACCTCATGCAGCGGGCCGGGAACTACCCGCCCCCGCCCGGCTGGCCGGAGTGGATGGGGCTCGAGGTGGCGGGCGTCGTCCGCGCAGCTCCGGCCGGCAGCCGCTGGCGGCCCGGCGACAAGGTCTGCGCCCTGCTCGGCGGCGGCGGCTACGCGGAACAGGTCGTCCTGCCGGCGGACATGGCCCTGCCCGTCCCCGAGGGACTTTCCATGGCCGAGGCGGCCGCCATTCCGGAAGCCTTCGCCACCTCCTACCTGAATCTCTGCCTCGAAGGGGGCATGAAAGCGGGGGACGCGGTCTTCATCCAGGCTGGTGCCAGCGGTCTCGGCATGGCCGCCATCCAACTGGCCAAGCACGTCGGGGCCAAGGTGGTGACCACCGTCGGCTCGGACGACAAGGCGGAATTCGTGCGCGGACTCGGCGCCGACGTGGTCATCAACCACCGGCAACAGGACGTGGCCGCCGTCCTGGCCGAGCATCCCGTGGACATCGCGCTGGACTGCGTCTGCGGCCCCGGTTTCGGCCCCTGTCTCGCGAACATGGCGCAAGGCGGGCGCTGGATCGTCATCGCCACCCTCGGCGGGGAACTCTGCGAAATCAATCTGCGGACCTTCTTCCGCAAGGGCCTCAAGCTCATCGGCAGCACCCTGCGCAGCCGGACCTCGGCGATGAAGGCCGAGATTCTGCAAAGCATGGAGAAGCTGCTCTGGCCCGCCTTCTCCGCCGGCACGGTCAAAGCGGTGATCCACCGGACCCTGCCCATCGCCCAGGCCGAAGCGGCCCACGCCATTCTCCAGAACCGCGAGAATGTCGGCAAAGTTGTTTTGACCGTGGGAGATAACTAGCCACAGAACTCCGCCGTGTCCGTTTCCTACACCTCAAGGAGAAGACATGAAAACCCGAAATGCGTTTACCCTGATCGAGCTGCTTGTCGTCATCGCCATCATCGCGATTCTGGCCTCGATGCTGCTGCCCGCCCTGAGCAAGGCCCGCGAGAAGGCCCGCCAGATCAACTGCACCGGCAACCTCAAGCAGATCGGCCTGGCCGCGATCATGTACACCGGCGACTACCAGCGTCATGCCAAGACCCAGAGAACGAATGTGGTGAACACGGACCCGACCAGCCATTTTCAGCTTCTCGGCAAGTATATCAACGCCAATGCCGTCTGGTGCTGCCCCTCGGTTGCCAGCCAGCGGGACATCGACCCGCCCTATACCACCTATTTCGCCAACGGCGTCGTCTTCTGGCTGTCCCTGACCGAGAGCCAGCTCAAGCGGCCGACGGAAACCATGCTGTTCTGGGAGTACACTGCGGCGGTGGACAATTCCTACTGCCGTCCCTACGGGAACAGCGGCGCCGCCGACTGGGCGAACCTCTTCACCTCCCGCGACCCCCACAACGGCGGCGCCAATCTCCTCTACGGGGACGGCCATGTCGCCTGGTCGCGCATCGAGCAGGTCACCAACCGTCTGTTCCTGCTGACGCCGGACGGCCAGGTGACCTCGGGCTGCTCGGTCAATCTCAACTAGTCTTTTCCATCCGACGGCAGGGAAATCCCATGATCGACCCGGCAGCATCGCGCCTGTTCACCACCTGGACCCATCCGGAAACCGGGCTGGACATCCATATCCTGACCGCGAAGGTGGCCCCCTCCCAGCAGGGCTTCTACTTCGTCAACGACAGCATGAGCGCCGACGGGCGCTACCTGTGGCTCTACTGCTGCTTCCCCCCGTCGGGCTCGGGCTCCTACGGCCGGACCCTCGCCGTGGTGGATGCCGCGGACGACACCATCCGCCATTTCCCCGACACCCAGTTCCAGCACGCCTCGCCCTTCGTCGATCCCGCCACGGCGGAAATCTACTGGACGACCGGGGCCTCCATCTGGAAGCGGTCCCCCGATCCGGCGAGTCCCGCCACCTGCGTCAATTCCCTGCCCGAGGACGTGGTGAAGGGGCGCTCGTGCCATCGGCTGGCCACCCACCTGACCCGGTCGCTGGACGGCAAGAGCTTCTTCATCGATGCCGGGCTCGGTCCCCACCATGTGTTCGGCACATTGCCCGTCGATGGCGGGGACTTCGTGTTCTGGCATCATTTCGACCGCAACTACAACCACGCCCAGTTCTGCCCCATCGACCCCGATTTGGTGCTGTTCGCCCAGGAGAACCATACCGACCCCGCCACCGGTCTGGTCTTCCGCATCACCGACCGCATGTGGACCATCCGGCGCGGCGAGCGGCCCCGTCCGCTCTTCGCCACGCCCACCGTCTGCACCCACGAATGGTGGGACCGCGACGGCAAACACGCCTGGTGCGTGCGCGGCAAGGAAACCTGGCGGACCGACATCGCCACCGGCGAGGTCGAGAAAATCGAGTGGCCGGTCAACTGCTGGCACGCCCACGACAGCCAGGACGGCCGCTATCTGGTCTGCGACTCCACCGAGAAGTTCTTCCGCGGCTGCCCTTCCTCCGTCCATTGCCACGACCGGCAGGCAGGAACCTTCCTGAAGGTCATCGACAATCCGGGCGTCGAGGGCATCGCCGGCTCGAACTACCACATCGACCCCCATCCCCGCTTCTGCTGCGGCGACCGATTCGTCGTGTTCACGACCACGGTGCGGGGGCAGATCGACCTGGCGATGGTCAAGACCGCCGACCTCATCGAAACCATGCGTTAGGATTAGCGAGGAACCCCACCATGAGATTCCAGGACCGAGTGGCGATCATCACCGGCGCAGGCTCCGGCATGGGCCTGCTCGCCTCCCAGCAACTGGCCGAGGAAGGCGCGAAGGTCGTGCTGACCGACGTCAATCTTGAAGCCGTCGAGACGGCGGCGGCGGGCATCCGCGAGGCGGGCGGCCAGGCCATCGGACTCCAGGTGGACGTGCGTTGTTACGACCAGATCAAGGCGGCCGTCGACCAGACGGTGGCGACCTACGACAGCGTGGATATCCTCATCAACTTCGCGGGCGGCTGCTCCTCCCGCGTCCACAAGCGCTCCGAGCCCTTCCATGAACTCCCCGTCGAGGTGATCCAGTGGGGGATGGATGTGAATTTCAAGGGTCCGGTCCTGTTCTCCCACGCGGTGCTGGGCCAGATGATCAAGCAGAAACGCGGGGTCATCATCAACCTGGGCTCCGTCGAGGGCGTCACCGGCACCAAAGCGGTGGACTACGGCTCGTCGAAAACCGGCATGATGGGCCTCACCAAGTGCCTCGCCGTCTACGGCGCGGAGCACGGCATCCGCTCCTGCTGCGTCTCCCCCGGTCCCGTCCTCACCCGGCCCGGCATGGCCAACATGTGGACCCGCATGGGGCGCGCGGCCGAGCCGTCCGAAGTCACCAAACTCATCCTGTATCTCTGTTCCGACGATGCCGCCTTCATCAGCGGCTCGAACCACACCATCGACGGTGCCCGCAGCGTCGGCGTGCGGTGATTTTTTCACCACGAAGGCACGAAGG
>LVAZ01000458.1 GCA_001603055.1 Victivallales bacterium Lenti_02 | reverse complement strand
TTTGTCAAGGGGCGGCCTGGCTGCCGGGACAGATGCCCGAATCGTAAATGGGTGCCCCGTCCGCCATTCCGGCGGGAGGGTGGATCGCGGGATTGGGAATACAAGGATGGAATCATGAGAGACACCTGGGTGCGAATTGCCGGTGCGTCCCTGCGCTGGACGGGTCTTCTGCTGCTGGCCGGCTTGGCGCTGCGCGGCAAGGAAAGTCTGTATTATGAATGGAAGAGGGAAGCGCCCGCCGAAATCGGGCGTCCCAATTTGCCGAATGACCCGATGCCCGTCCACGGTATTCGATTGTTTCCTCCACAACAACCGCAGATCATGCCGGCCGCCGACCAAGCCTTCACCGCTATTCTCCTCGGCTTCGAATCCCTGGAGTTCCTTGACCCCCAACGGTACTGGCGGGGAGACCCGCGGGCCCGCCCCAACCCTCTCCCCCACATGAAAAACGGTGAATCCCCGAATACCTTCATCGAAAATGGAATCATCTGTTTCCTGACCGCGAAGCGAAAAGTCCTGCGCTGCCGCCCGGACGAACTCAGCACCGCTTCGCTCAACCAGTTGGACCGCATTCTCGAGGAATATCTTCGGGAAATCAACGAGGAACTGGCCGACGGGCCGCAGCCGCGCACCTGGCACGGCCACACCGGCGGCATCGCGGTCCAGGATGCCAAACTGATCGCCTTCCTGAACGACCACAGGCGGACAAAATGGGGACGCTTCCCGGGCATCTGCTACCCCAGGGAAGGCACCCTTCTCCTCCAGGACAAGGATGGCAACATCTTTCCCCAGGACATCGCCTTTATCTCCTTTCCGGACCGGCTGTATCTGATGGTCTTCGAGCACTGGCAGCAGCGCCGTACAGCCGCCCCGCTGCCGGAACTGGTCGCCGCCGAACAGGAGGGTCTGCCCAAATTGCTGGCGACTATCCGAACCGCCTACGAGGCGATTGGCGGCAACGCCGGAGAACGGAAGGAGTTGCCGAAGCACTTCAATCCACTGCCGGCCGCCGCTTGCAGCTACCAGGACCTGCTCCCGGAATACGATCATGCCATAGCGATGCTGGAGGCCATCGTCGCCGCGCGCGGCGTCGCCATGCCCAGAAAGACCCTGCAGGAAGCGCTGGACCGCTCCATCGAGCTGGGCGACCCCATGCGCTACCTGATGATCGAGCTTGAAAGCCAGCGCATGGGTTTCCTCAAGCAGGTCCCCACCCTGGAATGCCAGGAAAAACGCACGGCCGACAGTACCACATACCGGATCGAGCGGAATGGCGAGGCAACCGTGACCGCGCGGCTTCCCGAGGCACCCGAGGAAGGCATGGTCTGCTGGAAACTGGTGACGGTATGGGAACGGAGAGAGGTAACGGACCTGAGCGGCAACCGGGTGTACACGCATCGCCCGGTCTGGCACCGCATGGCATGGGACGAGGCCGAGCACTGCTGGTGTTTCCGCACCAAGGCCGAACGGGATGCATTCGAATGCAAGTTTCCGGGCATCGACGGAGTACTCGATAAAATCCGCCAGGGCGACTATGGCAAGCCGGGCGACCTGATTCGGGCCAACTCGGATACAGGTTGCGCCGATGATGCAGTCCGCCTGCTAACCCCGGCCCTGATCTACCGCCGCTATGCCCAGTTTGTCCGGGGCATGGATTGGTATCCCTGGCCCCTGGAACCCAAGTACGACGCCCCGAACCTCTAGCCCGAACGAGCCGGAGAGGCCCCCTCGCCGGCCGGAAGTTTGGCGGAAGTCGGTCTTGGTTTTCGAGCCCTCGCCAGAGGGCGATATATCGCAGCCCGTAGGGGCGAGGCTTGCCCTCGCCCGGCCCCTTGGCCAACCCAAACGGGATGCACCCATTTGGGCCGTCTTGGAGTACGAACCCTTTCAAGATGGCGGCATATCGGTCTTTGGCCGTCAGCCTCGTCGTCGCGGGGCGCACCGTGCCCGGCAAGCCCATGTACGGTGTCGCCCCGTAACCGACGGTCACACGCCCAGCACCACCCGGGCCGTGGTGAAATAGATGAGCAGTCCGGTGATGTCCACCATCGTGGTGAGCGCCGGGCTGGCCACCACGGCCGGGTCCAGTTTCAGCCGTGCCGCCCCGAGCGGCAGCAGCGCCCCGATCATAGTCGAGGACACCACCTGCAATCCAAGCGCCAGGGCGATGGCCCCGCCGATCCGGCCAAGGGAAAGCCCGACCGGCAATTCGCTCCCCCAGGAAAGAAACATCACCCGCCCCCAGGTCAGCAGGCCGAGAATTCCCGACAGCATGATGGCCACCCGGAATTCCTTGAACAGCACCCGCAGCGCATCCCCCGGCGTGATCTCGCGCAGGGCCAGGGCCCGCACCACCACCGTGGCCGACTGGCTGCCCGTGTTGCCCCCCGTGTCAGCCAGCATCGGCATGTAGAGCGCCAGGATAATCACCCGGGAAAGAGTGTCCTCGAACCGGTGGATGATGTAGCCGGATAGCAATCCGAATATCGCCAGCGAGACCACCCAGTACACCCGGTTCCGGAAATGGGTCAGGGCGGGCGTCCGCAGATAGCTCCCCGCCTCGTGCTTGCCGGAGATGGCCATCAGTTTTTCCAGGTCTTCCTGCTGTTCCTGGACCAGAATGTCCACGGCGTCGTCGTGGGTCACGATGCCCACCAGCGCTCCCTCGGCAGTGAGCACCGGCAGGGCGATCAGGTCGTACTTCTGGATTTTGCGGGCCACCTGCTCCTGGTCCTCGTCCACCTGCGCCGTCACGGCATCGCGATGCATGATCTCGTCCACCATCGTCGTCCGCGGCGCGATGATGAGGTCCCGCAACGAAACGAACCCGAGCAGATGGCGGTTCTCGTCCACGATGTAGGCGTAGTAGATCGTCTCCCGGTCCGGCGCGACCTGGCGCAGCCGCTCGATGGCCTGCGCCACCGTCAGCCCCGGAGTCAGCGTGGCGTAGTCCGAGGTCATCACCGCCCCCGCCGTCCCCTCCGCGTAGGACGTCAGGCGGCGGATATCCTCGCGCTCCGCCTGGGCGAGGCCGGGAAGAACCATCTCGCGCCGCTCCTCGGGCAGGCGCTTCACCAAGTCCGCCCGGTCGTCCGGAGACATGTCCGTCAGCAGGCGGGCCACGTCCCCCCGGCTCAGATTCTCGACGATGTCCACCTGGGACTCCTCGTCCAGATGGCTGAAAATATCCGCCCGCAGATGATGCTCGACCGAGCGGATGACCGCCCACGCCTCGCCGGGGGAAAGGGCGGAAATGAGTTCGGCGATGAAGGCGGGATGGGCCGCCGAGCAGACCTCGCCCAAGGCCTTGGTGTCCCCGGACGCCAGCATCTCGCGCAGTTCGGGAACGAGAAGGGGATTCTTGTTCATGTGGTTCACCTCGATTGCGACCGCAACCGTCACCGGGCGGCCGGAGGCGAACCTGCCGGCTACGCCATGATGTTGGCGAGCCGCATGTCCACAAAACCAGCCGCAGAACGCACGCAGCGTCGCGGGTCAGGTTCGTCGAGTTCGTTTCGAGCAAATTCCCTGGCTTCGCTGACGCTGCCAGAGCGATTACCCAAGCCGTTCATTCATATGCTCCAGGGGGACATGGTGCAGCCCGTTCGCACCCGGGATCGGCCAGGGTGCAGGCCGACAGGAATATAAAA
>LVAZ01000056.1:7062-7225 GCA_001603055.1 Victivallales bacterium Lenti_02 | reverse complement strand
GTTCGAGGATGTCCCGCTCGTCGTCCACCACGAGAATCGTTTTGCCGTTCATCGGCTCTCCTGTGCGGAATCCCTAGATGTCCCGGTGGCGGACGATGCCGCCTTCGACAATATAGATCACGTCCTCGGCGATGTTGGCCGCGTGGTCGCCGACCCGTTCGAG
>LVAZ01000056.1:0-7012 GCA_001603055.1 Victivallales bacterium Lenti_02 | reverse complement strand
CCCGCCCCGTCCATGCGCACGAAGGCGTCGAGCGCCCCCTTGAGCATGCCGAGGGCGGAGTCGGCCAGCAGGCCCAGCGGCTCGGGCACCGGCACCTCGGGCAGGTCGCACAGCTCGCGGGCGGAGGTGGCGATGGTCACCGCGCAGTCGCCCACCCGTTCGAGGTCGCTGTTGATCTTGAGGACCGCCACCACCATGCGCAGGTCGATGGCCACCGGCTGGTGCAGGGCGAGAATCTTCAGGCATTCCTCCTCGAGCCGGACCTCCTCGGCGTCGATCTTCTCGTCCTCGGCGATGAGCCGGGTGGCCAGGAGCAGGTCGCGGGTGCGCACCGCCTGGACGGCGAGGAGGATGTTTTCCTCGACCCTGGCGCCGAAGGCCGTCATTTGCTGTTCGAGATGCCGCAGTTCGCGTTCGAATATCTTTGCCATGCGCGGATTCCTTGGCGGTCAGCCGAAACGGCCGGTGATGTAGTCTTCGGTCGCCCGCTGCCGGGGTTTGGTGAACATCTGGTTGGTTTCGCCGTACTCGATCAGGTTGCCCTCGTACATGAAGGCGGTGAAGTCGGAGATGCGGGCGGCCTGCTGCATGTTGTGGGTGACGATGATGATGGTGTACTGGCCGGCGAGTTCGCCGATCAGGTCCTCGATGCGGCTGGTGGATTTGGGATCGAGGGCGCTGGTCGGCTCGTCCATGAGCAGGATTTCGGGGTCCACGGCCAGGGCGCGGGCGAGGCAGAGACGCTGCTGCTGGCCGCCGGAGAGGCCGAGGGCGTTGTTCTTCAGCCGGTCCTTCACCTCGTCCCAGATCGCCGCGCGGGTGAGGCTGCGCTCGACCACCTCGTCGAGCAAAGCCCGGCTGCGCACGCCGTGCAGGCGCGGGCCGTAGGCGACGTTGTCGTAGACCGACTTGGGAAAGGGGTTCGGCTTCTGGAAGACCATGCCGACCCGCTGGCGGAGGCGGACCACATCGACCTGGGGGTCGTAGATGTTCTCGCCCTCGAAGATCAGCTCGCCGCCCGCGCGGCAGCGGGGAATCAGGTCGTTCATGCGGTTGATGGCCCGCAGGAAGGTGCTTTTGCCGCAGCCGCTGGGGCCGATGATCGCCGTCACCCGGCCCCGGGGAATGCCCATGTCCAGCCGGCGCACCGCCTCGTTCTCCCCGTAGTACACGGAGAACCCGCACGCTTCGACATGGGGCTCCGCGCCGGCGGCCTCCCCGCCCGCGCGCCCGGCGAAGGCGGTCATCCGCCGCATGGCGATGCCGCGCTCCGGGGTTTCGGCAGCAAAGGTTTTTTCCATCGTGTCACCTGTGTTCCGGTACATTAGCCGCGCAGTTTTCTGGCGATGCGCGCGCGGGCAAGAATCGCGACGATATTGAGCACCAGCACCAGCGCGACGAGGGTGAAGACCATGCCGAACTGGACATGGCGGATTTCGTCCACCGCCTCGTGCTCGGTGCAGAGATTGTAGATGTTCCACGGCAGGGCCGGGGTCGGACTGCTGAAAACCTGCGCCGGGCGCAGGGCCAGGCCGACGCTGACGGCGGCGGTGAAGATGATCGGGGCGGTCTCGCCCGCCGCGCGGCCCATGCTGATGACGATGCCGGTGAGGATGCCGGGCAGGGCGGCCGGGAGGATCACGGTGAGCACCGTGCGCCAGCGCCCGGCCCCCAGCCCCATCGCCGCCTCCTTGTAGGCGAAGGGCACCGCCAGAATCGCCTCCTCCGAGGCCCGGATCACCGTCGGCAGAATCATCAGCGCCAGAGTCAGACTGCCGGCCAGCACGCTCTTCGAGTCGGAAATCTGGATGGTGTTCAGGAAGAAGGCCAGGCCGAAGAGGCCGAAGACGATGCTCGGCACCCCGGCCAGGGTGCTGATGCAACTGCGCAGCAGGCTCACCAGACGGGTCGGGCGGGCGTACTCGCAGAGGTAGATGGCGGCGATCACCCCCATCGGAATGGCGAACAGCATCGCCCCGATGGTGAGATAGAAGGTGCCGAGCACCTCCGGCCAGATGCCGCCGAAAAAGTGCGCGTCCTTCGATTCGGTGGTGAGGAACCGCCAGTAGAAGGTGAGGCGCGGGCGCATCATCGCCTCGAGGTTTTCCTGCAAGTAGGGGAAGAGGGGTTCGAGGTCGGTGCCGGCGAACTCGTCCCGGCGCGGAGTCTTCAGTTGGACTCCGGGCCGGCTCGGGTCCGAATAGTCCCAGGCGTAGCGGTGGAGCACGCGGTCCTGATAATGCAGGGCGCGGTCCCAGCGGGTCTGCCCGTAGTGGTTGCGGAGCAGCTCCGGTTTCGGGTCGCCCGGCAGCGGCCCGAGCAGGTCGCGCAGAGCGCGCTTCATCTCGGCGAGCTTCTCGTTGGCCTCCTCGACCTCCCGCTTGCGTTCGCCGATCAGGGCGACGAGGGCGGCGTGGCGGCTGCGGTCGGGCTGCTCCTCGAAGGTGTCCCGAATCTGGGCGAGGACGCGCATGGTTTCCTCGAGGGAGGTGTCCGCCTCGACGCGGCGCAGACGGCGGGCGAGGGAGCGGGCCAGGAAGCCCTCCTCGGCCGCGGCGGTCCTGCGCACCTCGTCGAGCGCCTCGGCCAGCTCCTGTTTGAGGTCCTTCTCGAATTCGGCGATCCAGTCGAACAGCGGCTGGCGGGCGGCGGCGATCTCGGCCAGCTCGGCCGCGAGGGGCTCGCCCTGCCCGAATTGCTCGAACATCACCCGGCGATGCTCGACGGTCGCCCGGAACAGATAGGCTCCCAGCCCCCGCCGGACAATCGGGAACAGCAGCACCACCAGCGCCGCCGCCATCACCAGGATCGAGAACAGGCCGAGCGCCGTGAACGAGCGGTCGAGCACGTTTCTGGTTCGCCGCTTCATAGAATCATGCCTTTCCGAGTTTCCGGCGCGAACGGCGGACAATCGCCTCGCTGGCCAGGTTCATGGCGAAGGAGAAGGCCAGCAGGCACAGGGCCAGGGCGAAGAGCACATGGTAGCGATCGCTGCCGGTCACATGGTCCGCCTCGCCCATGTCGCCCGCGATGGTGGCCGTGAGCGTGCGCACCGGCGCCATGTAGTTGTAGAAGGGACTGGGTATCTGGGCGGCGTTGCCGGAGGCCATCCAGACCACCATGGTCTCCCCCACCGCCCGCATGACCCCGAGAATGACGGCGGCCAGCATGCCGCTGACGGCGGCGGGCATCACCGCCTTGACGATGGTCTCGGCCCGGGTCGCCCCCAGCGCGTAGCTGCCCTCGCGCAGTTCCCGCCCCACCGCCTGCAGGGCGTCCTCCGAAACGCTCACCACCGTGGGCAGCGCCATCATGCCGAGAATGATCGAGACATTGAACGCATTCGTGCCGCTGGAAATCTGCATGGCGGCCAACTGCCGGCCGACGACCGCGAGCAGGCCCAGGGAAGCTGCGCCGAACAGGCCGCAGGCGACCGGCGCCGCCACCTTCCGGCGCGTCTCGGGAAACCGGTCCGCGACCAAATCCCCGCAGACGACGCTGGCGATCCCCAGAATGGGCAGAAACACCACCCAGAACCCCGCCGCCAGCAGACTGCCGCCGTGGTTCTGGAGCATGGGCGCGAACACCACCAGGGCGAAGAACCCGTAGGCCACCGAAGGAATCGCCGCGAGAATCTCGATCACCGGCTTCACCACCTGGCGGACGGCGAAGGGCAGCACGTCGCTCAGGCAGATGGCCGCCGAAATCCCCAGCGGCACCGCCACCAGAATCGCCCCGCCGGTCACCATCGCGGTGCCGTAGAACAAGCTCAGCGCCCCGAAGCGGCCCGGACTGGCCGAAGGATACCACCCGGTGTCGGTGAAGAATTCTTTGACGTTCCGCCAGTTGAACCCCAGGTCCGTCGAAAAGAAGGGAATGGCGTCCTTGGCGATGAAGTAGAAGATGAAAAGAACCGCGATCGCCGACAGCGAGGTGACCAGGAACAGGAAACTCTGGCCAAGCGTCTGCGACAGGCGCTGGAGGCGGCTGGCGCTTTTGCTCATCATCAGACTGCGCCGGGGGGCGGCTGGCGTTTCCGTGCTGGTCATCGGTGGTTCCGTTTGGCTGGACCGGGAGGCGGAAGGAAGGCCGGGGCGGCGCGGCTGGGGCCGCCCCGGTCGTTTCAGGTCGCGTCTAGTAGCTGGTCACCGGGATGAAACCGGTTTCCTGGATCATGCTGCCGCCCACCTCGGTGAGGTGCAGGGTGATGAAGCGGTAGAGATGGCTGCCGAGCTTCGGATAGCCGTTGGTGAACATGTACAGGGGGCGGGCGATGGGATAGACCCCGCTCTTGACCGTCGCGGGCGAGGGGGCCACGCCGTTGATCTCGAGGGCCTTCACGGTGTCGTCCACGAAGCCCAGCCCGGCGTAGCCGATGGCGGCGGGAGTGCTCTGGACGCGCTGGCGGATGGCGCCGTTGCTGCCCACGTACTCGGTGCGCTCGCCGATCTTCTCCTTGCGCATCACCAGTTCCGCGAAGGTCTCGTAGGTTCCGCTGTTGGTGTCGCGGCTGACGCTGACGATCTCGAGGTTGGGGCCGCCGACCTGGCTCCAGTTGGTGATCTTGCCCATGTAGATGTCGCGCACCTGGTCAACCGTCAGACCCTTCACCGGGTTCGAGGGATGGACCAGGATGGGCAGACCGTCGAGGGCGACCACGTGGGCGACGGGCATCACGCCGGCCTCGGCGGCGGCCTTGAACTCGGTGTCCTTCATGAAGCGGGACATGGTGCCGACCTGGCAGGTGTTGTTGATGATGCCCTTGGCGCCGTTGCCGCTGCCGGACTCGCCGACCGTGACGTTGACGCCCGGATTCTGCTTCATGTAGTATTCGGCGAAGGCCTTGGCGATGGGGCCGACGGTGGTCGAGCCATCCATGACGATGGTCTCGGCCCGGACTTGGCCCGCCAGGGCGACGGCGGCGAACAGGGAGGCTTTGCCCAGAAGACTGCGGGAGAACTGGATCAAACTCTTCATCGCGAATCCCTTTCTGACTTGGGTTCTGGCCGCCCGCCCGTATGGCGGCCGGCTGGTCGTCTTGGCTTCGTTCGCGAAGGCGCTCGCCCTCGTTACCCACCCAAGATCGTGCCGGGGAATTGTCCTCCGGTGAGGCGAATGTTAGAATTCCGTTACCGACCGCAATCAGGTGCGCTTTTCGGCGGCGACCGCCGCTTCTGCGTTAGGATTCGGCTAGAAACGCCCGCCGACACCAAGAAGGAACGGCGGAAAACTTGCATCCCGACCTTGCCCGGCTACATTCTTTGGTTCTTTTGGCGGTCGCGTGTCCGGATGGGAATGACGCGGCGCCAATGCCGGAAAACATCGGGTTGTCTAGCCTGGAGGCCAGCCTTGAACGAAGAATATCTCGAACGCGCCAAGCAAAAAGTGAGCGATGTCCGCCTGCTGATCAATGCCGCATCGAAGCGGGCGGCGGAACTGGCCAAGGGCGCGAAGCCCCTGGTGCCCACTCTGCCCAACGACGAGCGGAGCAGTCTCGACCTCGCCCTGCTCGAAATCGCCGAGGGCGTGATCGTGGTCGAACTCTGCAAGTAGCGGACTCGCGACCGCAGCCTGAAACGCCAGCGCCGGTGGGCCACCGCCCCCCGGCGCTTCGCTTTTTCCCCCGGTCCGCCTAGAGTTCGGCGCCGGTGCTCTGGTCGGTCAGGCGGAATTCCTCGACGTGCAGATTGGGATCGCCCCGGAAGGACAGCTCGCCGCCCAGCTCCGCCTCCATGTCGGCCAGCAGTTCCGCGTCCTCGTTGCGCAGGCGTTCGAGAATGCTGGGATGGACATGCACGCGGATTTGCTCGGGGCTGTGCCGCCGCTGCATGAGCGCCTGCAGGCGGCGCTGGATTTCGACGCTCATGCTCACCGCCGACTTCACCAGCCCGCGGCCCGAGCAGTAGGGGCAGGGCATGTACACCTGGCTGCGCACGCTGGCCTCCTCCCGCTGGCGGGTCATCTCGACCAGGCCCAGCGCGCTGATCGGGCAGATTTTGGTGCGCGCCCGGTCCTTGGCCATGGCCTGGCGGAAGGCGGTGTAGACGGTCTGCTGGTCCTTGCGCGAGCGCATGTCGATGAAGTCCACCACCACCAGACCGCCCACGTTGCGCATGCGCAACTGGCGGGCAATCTCCTCGCCCGCCTCGAGATTGGTGTTCAGGATGGTTTCGGAGTGGTCCTCGCCGCTGCGGTTGCGCCCGGTGTTCACGTCGATGGCGATCAGCGCCTCGGTCTCGTCGAAGCAGAGATAGCCGCCGCCGGGCAGAGACACCCGCCGCCGGAAAATGCTCTCGATCTGGTTCACCAGCTCGTACTGGCTGAAGATCGGCCGGTTGCGGGTGTGGAGCTTGACCTTCACCCGGTTCTGGTTGAAGCGGCCGACCTGGGCGGTGGCGAGCTGGATGATCTCCTCCGAGTCGGCGATGATCTCGTCCACCTCGTCGTTGAGGAAATCGCGCAGGGTCCGCTCGGCGAGGTCGGGCTCGCGGTAGACGCAGCAGGGCCCCTTGTGGGTCGCGGCGGTCTGGGTGATGTCCGCCCAGATGCCGAGGAGCATGCGCAGGTCCTCGCGGAACTCCGCTTCCTGAACCCCCTCGCCCACCGTGCGGCAGATGAGCCCCATGCCCACCGGAATGTCCAGCCGGCGGAGAATCTGGCGGAGGCGCTTCTTCTCCTCGGGGTCCTCGACCCGCTTCGAGACGCCCACATGGCTGGACCGGGGCAGAAGCACCAGGTAGCGGCCGGGAATGCTCAGGTTGGCGGTGACCCGCGCGCCCTTGTTGCCGATGGGGCCCTTGTTCACCTGGACGAGCACGTCGCTGTTCACCTTGAACAGGTCGGGAATGTCCTCCACCGCGAAGGGATTGTCCTTCTTGCGGCGGCGGGGCGGCGGCGGCTCGCCCGGCGGCGGGGCGGGGGGCGCCGCAGGCTCCGGCTTGCCGCCCGGCAGGAGGCGCGCCTTCAGCCGGGCCAGCAGACCGCCCCTGGCTTCGGGGGCGGCGACCTGGGG
>LVAZ01000055.1 GCA_001603055.1 Victivallales bacterium Lenti_02 | reverse complement strand
CCGCGACCAGGTGGCCGGAGCCTTGATCCTTTCCTACCGGGGGCTGACGGAGAATGTCCCGGTGGTGCTCGACGAGGACCGCTACGGGCTCTACATCAAACCCCGGCACCCGCGCTATTTCTTCCGGCGGCTGTTCTGGGCCAGCCTGCTCAGCGGCGGGCACGCCACCTACGGGGGATTGAACACCTACGAACCCTTCGACGGTCCCCAGGGAACCAAGGGCATGCACGGCTACCTGGACGCCGTGCGGGACGGGCGGCTCGAAGACGCGGCCCAGGACTTCGCCCATATCCGCCGCTTCTTCACCGAGGCCAACCTGACTCTGATCGGTTTTCAGCCCGGCGACGCCCTCGCCGGACAGGACGGGCACACGGCCAAAGCCGCCACCAACGGCAGAGCCATCCTCGTCTACCTCCAGAATCCCGACGGGCGGGTGCCGGAAACGGCGAATGTGGCCGAAACCCCCGCCAAGGTCCGCCTCATCCTTCCCCCCGGTGCCTGGCGCTGCCGCTGGTACGATCCGCGCCGCGGCGTCTGGCAGGACGCGCCCGGAGTCCGCGGCGTCGGCACCGCCGACCTTGCCGCCCCCTTCCCCGGCGACGCCGTCCTCCTCCTCGAACAACCCTGAGCAACCCCACCCCGGGGTTTTCGCCAGGGCGACGTCCGCTCCTCGCAGGTGGCTCCGGAACCGCACGTTCGGCCAAGCCGCAGGCAAGGCCGAAGGCTTGACCCGAGGCTGGCACCGGCTACTGTTCCGAACCTTCCATCACCATTCAGGGTACAGATGAAAACGAGTTTTCTCGGCATGATCCTGGCGACGGCCCTGGCCGCCGCCCCGCAGGGCGAATCGCTGATTGCTGCCGGCGGCGTCGCCGCCTTCGAGTTCCGCGGTTCCGCGACGGTTGGCTCGATCGAGCCAGTCGCCGGCCCCGGCGGCGAAGAGGGAGCCGTGCGGGCGACCATCCGCGAAACCGGCAACCCCGGCAGCCTGCAACTGCGCACACTGAACGCCATCGAGGCCAAGCGCGACCAAGTCTGTCTGTTTTCCTTCCGCGCCCGCATGGTCGAGCCGGCCGTGCCCGAGTCCGACACCGGCGAGGCGCGCGCCGTGGTCGAGCACAACGGCGCCCCCTTCGTCAAATCCCTCTCCGCCCGCGTCATCCTGACCCGCGAATGGCAGGAATTTCATCTTCCGTTCCGCGTCCGCACCCGCCACAACACCCCTTTCGCCGACGGCTACGCCCCCGGCACCCTGCGGATCGGTTTCCATCTCGGCGGCCGACCCCAGGTCATCGAGCTGGCCGACTTCTCGGCCCAGGCCTACGGCCCCGAAACCGACTTCGAGACCCTGCCCCGCACCATGCTCCACTACGAGGGCCGCGAGCCGGACGCAGCCTGGCGGCAGCCCGCCGCCGAGCGCATTCGGCACCATCGCATGGCCGACCTGACCATCCGCGTCGTGGACGCCCAGGGACGGCCGGTCCCCAATGCCGACATCGCGGTGGACATGCTGCGCCACGAGTTCCGCTGGGGCACCGCCGTCTCGGCCTACATGTTCAAGGACCCGCCCGCCTTCATGGGCAGCCGCCCCCTGCCCGACTGGCTGCCCGAGAGCGATGTGCGGCGCTACTGCGCCGAGGTCGAGCGGCTGTTCAACACGGCGGTCTTCGAGGCCGACATGAAACACCCGAGCTGGTGGCGCCACCGCGACGTGCTGCAAGTCCGCCCATGGTTTGCGGACCGCCGCATCGAACTGCGCGGCCACACCCTGGTCTGGCAGAACTGGCGGTTCCTCCCCGAAGCCGACCGCGAACGCCTCCAGGCCGCGGCCCCGGCGGAATTGCAGGCCTACATCCTCGATCATCTGCGCACGGCGACCGAAACTTTCCGGGGGATGCTCTACGACTGGGACGTGGTCAACGAACCCTACGCCAACCATGTCTGGACCGACCGGCTGGGCTACGACGCGATGGCGGAATGGTTCCGCACCGCCCAGGCACTCGATCCCGGTTGCCGCATGACCCTCTGCGAGGGCTACGGCGTCATCGCCAATCTCCCGGTCCAGGACAATCTCCTGCGCACCCTCGACGAGATGCGCCGCCGGGACGCGCCGGTGACCGGCCTGGGCATCCACGGCCACATCGCCCCGCCCGGCGTTCCCCCCGAGCAGGTGTACGCCAGCCTCGAACGCCTCGCCGCCCCCGGACTGCCCCTCCAGATCACCGAATTCGACTTCGACTGCGACGACGAGGAACTGGCCGCCGACTACCTGCGCGACTTCCTGACCATCGTCTTCAGCCACCCGGCGGTGGACGGCTTTCTCATGTGGGGATTCTGGGACGGGCGCCACTGGCTCGGCAACGCCCCCCTCTTCCGCAAGGACTGGTCGCTCAAGCCCAGCGGTCAGGCCTACATCGACCTGGTGCTCGGCGACTGGTGGACCAGGGAACGGGGCACCACCGACCATCAGGGCCTCGTCCGGGTGCGCTGCTTCCGGGGCGAGCACCGGGTCCGGGTCAACACGCACGAGCAAACCGTCCAAGTCGGGGCCGACGGGACCGAGCTGGTCGTCCGCCTGCCCTGAACCACCCCCGTCTGCCCGCGAAACCACGAGGAACGCAACCCATGAATCGGTCCATTATCAGCCTCACCTCGGGAATGTGTCTGGCGCTGGCGGCTCCCGCCCTGGCGGAGAATTTGTTGCGGAATGCCTCTTTCGCGGAGGGCGACGCGGTGCCGACCGCCTGGCAGGCGGTCAACTGGAACACCGGCGGCCGCAGCGAAACGGCCGAGGAGAACGGCAACCGGTATGTGGTCCTCGCCGGGACCAGCGACCAGCAGCGGGCCTGCTGGCGGCAGCAGGTTCCCTTCGGCGGCAACCTGGCGGTCTTCGAGGGGCGCATGCGCACCCGCGGCGTGGCGGCGACCGACAATCGCGGAGCCTCGGTTCGCCTGCTTTTCCGGGACGATGAACGGGAACTCTCCCTCCAGCAGGCCTTCTTCCCGCCGTCCGGGGAATGGACCGAGGTGCGCCACCGCTTTCCCATCCCGGCTGGCACCCGCGTCATCGTGGTCGAGCTGCTGCACTGGTTCACGCCCGGCGAGACCCACTGGGACGAACCGGTGCTGCGCCAGGCAAGCGACGCGGAACTGGCCGAAGTGGTCCGCGCCAGCCTGGACCGCGAACCCCGCTCCACCGAGAAGCCCTTCCATCCCGCCGACGGCCAGACCGTGCAGGTGACCCCGCCCCCCTTTATCTGGCTCCCCGTGCCGACCGCGTCCAGCTATCAGCTCCAGATCGCCCCCAGCGACCAGTTCAACCCCGCCGAAACGCGGACGTTCAGCGGCCTGCGCCGGTCGGTTTACGTGCCCGGCGAGCCTCTTCCTCCGGGCAAATGGTTCTGGCGCTGCGGCATCGAGACCGGGGCCGGCCCGCTGTTTGGAACGCCCCGTTCGTTCACGGTGCCGGAAACCGCCCGGGCCTTTCCCTTTCCGGACTTCGACCAGGTCGTGGCGGCAGTCCCCCGCGCCCGTCCCCGACTGTTCTTCCCCGGCGCCCGGCTCGAAGACGTCCGCGCCCTGGCCCGGGGCGAATTCAAGCAGGCGGTGGACGGTCTCGTTGCCCGCTGCCTGCAAGCGGTGGACGAGGAACTGGTTCCCGAGCCCGGCTACCAGCCGCAGGACCGCGCGGAACGCGGCCCCTGGGCTGTCAACGTCATGCAGACCACCCGCCCGCCCATGAATGTCATGGAGAACTGCGCCCTGGCCTATCTGCTCACCGGCGACGAGCGGCTCGGCCGCGAAGCCAAACGGCGGTTGCTCCACTTTTTCTCGTGGGACCCCGAAGGCCCCACCAGTTTCTTCGCCTACGACGAACCGCCCATGTGGGTGATGATGCGCGGCTCCCGCGCCTACGACTGGACCCACGACCTCTTCACCCCCGAGGAACGGGCGCTCGTCGAGCCGAACATGAACGCCCGCGCCCGGCAGTTCCTCCGGCGCCTGGAAGGCATGCCCTTCGAGAGCAATCCCTACGAAAGCCATGCCGGCCGCCTGCCCGGCTTTCTCGGCGAAGCCGCCATCTCCTTCATCCATGAATGGCCCGAGGCCCGCGAATGGCTCGAGTACGCGACCCTGATCTACTACACCTCCTATCCCGCCTGGGGCGGCGACGACGGCGGCTGGCAGGAAGGGCCGGGATACTGGAGCGCCTACATGGGCTTCGCCCTCCATTTCGTCGTGGCCCTGCGCAACGCCACGGGCGTCGATCTCACCGGCAAGCCCTTCTTCCGCAACACCCCCTTCTACGGGCTCTACACCGCCACCCCCTACCATGAACACTCGCCCTACGGCGACGGCCAGAACGGCCGGCCGACGGGCCTGCGCGGAGTCATGGCCGCCTTCGCCAATCTCCTTCATGACCCCCATCTGCTCTGGCACGCCCAGGCCGCGGGACACCGGCCCGGCGCCGACCTGCTCGGCCTCGCCACCCATGTGCCCGAACTCGCGCCCGTGCCGCCCCTCGAACTGCCCCAGGCCCGGGTCTTCCCCGATGTCGGTCTCGCCGCCCTCCACACCGCCCTCGGCGACCGCAACCGCGATATCACCTTCCTCCTCCGCAGCAGCCCCTTCGGCAGCGTGAGCCACGGCCACGCCGACCAGAACGCCTTCGTCATCGAGGCCTTCGGGCGGGGCCTCGCCATCGCCACCGGCCATTATCCCTGGTACGGCTCCCCCCACCATCACGAATGGACCCGCGCCACCCGCGCCAAAAACAGCATCCTGGTGAACGGGGAAGGCCAGGTGAGCCGAAGCTGGACCGCGCGCGGGGCCATCACCGCCTTCCACCACGGCGAGGACTACGATTTCATCGAGGGCGAAGCGGCGGAGGCCTACGGCGACCGCCTCGAACGCTTCCGCCGCCAGGTCGTCCATCTGCGTCCGGGCATCTTCGTCATGCTCGACAGCCTGCGGGCCAAAGAGCCATCCACCTTCCAGTGGCTGCTCCACGCCTACGACGAAATCCGGGTGGACGCCGCGCGCGGCCATCTGCGCATCGAGCGCGAACCGGCCGCCATGGATGTGCATCTGCTCCTCCCCGCCGCCGTGGACATCACCCAGACCGACCGCTACGAACCCGAGCCGGAACGGGGCAATTTCACCAACACCTGGCATCTTGCCGCCTCCACCACCCAGGCCGCCACGGACGCGCTCTTCCTCGCCGTCTTCCTCCCCCACCGAATGGACGATGGGCAAACCCTGCCCAAGGTCGAGCGGATCGACGGCGACGGCGCGGTCGGCGTGCGCCTGCTTTTCCCCGACGGCCGCGAGGAAGTCGTGGCTTTCCGCACCGACGAGGACGCGCCCCGCGTCGCCGTCGGCGGCCTCCGCAGCGACGCCAGGGTCTTCGCCCGCGGGCGCGGCCCCGGCGGAACGGCGACCCGCCGCCTGCTCCTCGACGGCGCACTCCTCGAGGAAACTCCCGTTCCCGCCGAGTAGCCGGGCCGAAGCCAAAGCCTGCCCCGCAAGTGCATTCGCGGATCAAGGAGTTATAGTATTCATTCGTCATTCTGCTGTCGCGCAGAATTCCCCCATTGAACGGATATGGCATGAACAGGCAAGCGAACATCAAGCGCACCACGCGCGAGACGGACATCCATGTGCAATTCGACCTGGATGGTCCCGGCTTGGTGCGCGTGTCCACGGGGCTGCCCTTCTGCGACCACATGCTCGAAGCCTTCGCCCGGCATGGCAACTTCGGCCTCGAAGCCGCCGCCCGGGGCGATCTCGAAGTGGACGCGCACCACACCCTCGAAGACTTGGGGCTGGTGCTCGGCGACGCCCTGCGCGAGGCGGTCGGCGACAAGGCGGGCATCGCCCGCTTCGGCACCGCCTACGTCCCCATGGACGAGGCCCTCGCCCGCGTCTGCCTCGACCTCTCCGGCCGTCCCTGCCTGGCCTACCGGCTGGACAGCCCGGCGGTCGAGGTCGGCGGCTTCCACTCGCGCCTGTTCCGCGAGTTCTTCCAGGCATTCGTCAACCGGGGCGGAGTGACGCTTCACATCGACCTGCTGGCGGGCGAGGAGGTACACCACGCCTTCGAGGCCGTCTTCAAGGCATTCGGGAGGGCGCTGGACCAGGCCACCCGGCTTGATCCCCGCTCGACAGGAGTGCTCTCCACCAAGGGTGTGCTGGATTGAGCACCGCCCCCCTCCCCCTTCCCCTGTATATCCAGTCGCGGGCCGTCCATGCCTGCCCGCCTGAGGAGATTTGAAACCATGTCCGAATACGATCTGAAAACCCGCCGCCACAGCGCCGCCCACATCATGGCGGCCGCGGTCCAGCAACTCTATCCCGAAGCCAAATTCGACATCGGCCCCGCCACCGAGGACGGCTTCTACTACGACTTCGACCTGCCCGTCCGTCTGGTCCCCGAGGACCTCAAGCAAATCGAGCAGGCGATGAAGAAGATGCTCGGGCGCCGCCTCGCCTTCGAGCGCCGCGAAGTCAGCCGCGAGGAAGCCCGCGCCCTGTTCGCCGCCAAGGGCCAGACCTTCAAGCTCGAACGCCTGGACGACATTCCCGAGGGCGAGACCGTGTCCCTCTACCAGACCGGGGACTTCGTGGACCTCTGCCGCGGCCCCCACGTCGAGCAGTCCGCCCAGATCGGCGCGGTGAAGCTGCTTTCCATCGCCGGCTCCTATTTCCGGGGCGACGAGAAGAACCAGATGCTCCAGCGCGTCTACGGCACCGCCTTCGCCACCGCCGAGGAACTCAACGCCTACCTCCAGGGCATCGAGGAGGCCAAGAAACGCGACCACCGCAAACTGGGCACCGAACTCGAACTCTTCAGCACCCACGACTCCATCGGCCCCGGCCTGATCTGCTGGCACCCCAACGGCGCCCGCGTCCGCCATCTCATCGAGACCTTCTGGCGCGACGCCCACTACGCCAACGGCTACGAGCTGCTCTACACCCCCCACGTCGGCCGCGCCAATCTCTGGCAGACCAGCGGCCACCTCGATTTCTACAAGGAGGGCATGTACGCCCCCATGAGCATTGACGAGAACGACTACTACGTCAAGCCCATGAACTGCCCCTTCCACATCCAGATCTACCAGAACCGGCCGCGCTCCTACCGCGAGCTGCCCCTGCGCTGGGCCGAGCTGGGCACCGTCTACCGCTACGAGAAGGGCGGCGTCCTCCACGGCCTCCTCCGCGTCCGCGGCTTCACCCAGGACGACGCCCACATCATCTGCACCCCCGAGCAGATCGAGGACGAAATCGCCGAAGTCCTCCGCTTCAGCCTCTACATGTGGGAATCCTTCGGCTTCAAGGACATCAAGGCCTACCTCGCCACCCGCCCCGAGAAGGCCGTCGGCGACCCCGCGCGCTGGGAGCAGGCCCTCGTCTCCCTCCAGAAAGCCGTCGAGCGCTCCGGCCTCGACTGCGAGGTGGACGAAGGCGGCGGCGCCTTCTACGGCCCCAAGATCGACCTCAAGATCAAGGACGCCCTCGGCCGCGAATGGCAGACCACCACCATTCAGTTCGACTTCAATCTCCCCGACCGCTTCGACATGGCCTATATCGGCCCCGACGGCGAGCGCCACCGCCCCTACATGGTCCACCGCGCCCTCCTCGGCTCCCTCGAACGCTTCTTCGGCATCCTCATCGAGCACTACGCGGGCGCCTTCCCCCTCTGGCTCGCCCCCGAGCAGGTCCGCATCCTCCCCATCAGCGAGAAATTCGCCGACTTCGCCGAAACCGTCCGCCAGACCCTCGCCAAAACCGGCATCCGGGTCGCCGTGGACGGCGAGGCCGACCCCATCGGCGCCAAAATCCGCCGCGCCCGCAACCAGCGCGTCCCCTACATGGCCGTCGTCGGCGAGCGCGAAGCCGAGGCCGGGCAGGTCGCCGTCCGCAGCCGCAACGGCGAGGAGGGCGCCATGTCCGTCGACGAGTTCGTCGGCCGGATTCTCCGCGAAACGGCGGAAAAGAAGTGAAGCGGAAGAGCTTCGGGCAAGTTTTCTGCGTGACTGTGCCTTGCAAGGCAGCCAATATTCCGGTATTTTCCACAGTGTTGCGTTTCCGGGCCCGAACCGGGCCGCGCAACGGGCCGGCGGCCAACCTGCCGTCCGGACCCAAAACCAAAAACGTGCATGGAGGATCGACCAATCGCCAAGCAGCTTAAAGACGGTGACCGGTTCTACCGGGGCAAGGAAGTCCGGGTCATTGCCCCGGACAACGAGCAACTGGGGATCATGACCTTCCGCGAGGCCCTTGCCCGCGCCGATCAGCTCGGGCTGGACTTGGTCGAAGTGGCCGGCAAATCGACTCCGCCGGTTTGCCGGATCATGGACTTCGGCAAATTCCAGTACGAGGAAAGCAAACGCCTGCGCGAGGCGCGGAAGAAGCAGCAGCAGCACAAGGTCAAGGAAATCAAGTTCCACCCGAACATTGACACCCACGACTATCAGACAAAGCTCAATCATGCAGTTGCGTTCTTGGAGAAGGGCGATAAATTGAAGGTTTCCATGTTTTTCCGTGGGCGCGAGATGGCGCACTCGGAACTGGGCATGGATCTGATGCAGCGATTCATCGACGATCTGGCCGACCGGTCCGTGGTGGACTCCCCGCCCCGGCGCTCCGGCCGGATGCTCGGGATGATGCTGTCCCCCAAGTCACCCAAGTAAGCTGGCGCGCGGCGACGCCGGCCCGATCCCGGCGGAAGGCAAGCGCGGAATCGAGCCGGAAGGTGGCCGGAAAAACGGTACGGCGAGGCTTGCTCGACCCCGATGTGGATGTTGCAACCGACTCTCAGACCATAAGATACGGATGGACGACCAATGCCGAAGATGAAAACCCGCAAAGCGGCCGCCAAGCGCTTCAAGCAGACCGGCACCGGCAAGTACCTGCACAACCGGGCCGGCGCGCGCCACATTCTCACCAAGAAAAGCTCCAAGCGGAAGCGCCGTCTGGGGCAGAGCACGGAAATCTCCCCGTCCGAGAACGCCCGGATTCGCGCGGCCCTGCCCTACGGTCTCTAGAAACCCGCTCCGCCCGCCCACGCTGGAGGCACAAACCCCATGAGAAATACGAATCGCGTCGCGTCGCGCAAGCGCCGCAAGAAAGTCCTCAAGATGGCCCGCGGCTTCCGCGGCACTCGCGGCAAGCTGATCCGCATGGCCTTCGGGGCCGTGGATCACGCCATGGCCAACGCCTTCATCGGCCGCAAGCAGAAGAAGCGCCAGTACCGCCGTCTCTGGACCGTGCGCATCAACGCCGCCGTCCGCGCCCTCGGCTGGAACTACAGCGGTTTCATCAACGGCCTCAACAAGGCCGGCATCGAGATGAACCGCAAGGTCCTGGCCGACCTGGCCGCCACCGACGCGGAAGCCTTCGGCAAGCTCGTCGAAGCCGCCAAGAAGGCCTGCTAGCCCACCCGGACTGCCCGTGAAAGCGCGGGCCCGGACTCGGGCCCGCGCTTTTTCTTTTCCCGCTATATCCGTACCATGCTCCACCCCTCCCGCACCAATCTGGCCGCCGTCCTCTTCGCCGGTGCCGCCGCCGTGGCCGTAGTCGCCGCCGCTGCCGCCTACCGCGCGGCTGGACGCGCCCGGGAGGGGACCCCGACCTAGAGCATCGCCCCCCTGCTTCCCTGAGACCGTCCAGACCGTCTGGACGGTCTTTTTTTGTGCCCTGAACCCCAACCCAAGGAGTCCCGCCATGCCCGCCGCCATCCGCCACGCCATCCGCCACGCCGCCGTTCCCGCCGCCG